>CAZOQJ010000039.1:0-18348 GCA_964581905.1 uncultured Pirellulales bacterium | reverse complement strand
ACGCCAACAAAATACTTCTCGGCACCGGCTCAAGCAGCTCTGCAGTGGTAAGAGCCGTCTTCATCATCGTTTTTCGTTTTGCCTGAAGCTCTTCAAACTGCTTTATGGCCTCTTGAATCTGAGTTAATTTTGTATTTATAAGTTTTTCCTGAGCACAGTAGCCGCGCTGGCGTATTTTGATAGTCACAAACGAACCAACTAATGCCACCATTACCACGGCGAGCAAGACAAAGTACATCAAGTTTGTTCTTCGCGACTCATTGTTTTGAACATAGTCATCAGGTACAAAATTTACATTAAGCATTTTTTTATCTACCTCTCTTTGCTACCACGTAAATACTCTTTATTGCATTTGCTATTACTGCTCCTATGGCAAGCTAAGCCCAAAGGCAGTAGTCCAGTTAATTTGTTCCTTTTTCTGGATAGATGCCTCAGCAGGGCCGGAAGACCTTCTATCCACCCCAAGACGCCAGGGTTCAATTACTTCCACTGCTGCAAAACAATCTCCTACTTGTGCCGGCATTTCCAATTGTTTCGCTATCGCCGTGCATACATCTTCATATACAGGCTGGCCCGAAAGAAAAACCAAACGCTCTATTTGAGCGCCGGGGTATATTGAGATGAAGTGCTGTTTGCAGGCAGTCAGCTCAAATACCAATCTCGTCAGTGTTTTCTCTGCACTCGTCTCGGCGGAGGCTCGCCGAGCCGTAGCAGAATCAGAAGAATCTTCATCACCTTTGGGGTGCATCTGGCCATTGAGCTGCTTTGCTCCTATCGATATAGAACGGGCAAAAAGCAAATTTTTATGACGACAGATTACAACATTCGTGCAGTTTGACTCTATACAAACGAGCATTACAATCGCCTCTATATCGGCTTTACGCCTGCCAAAAAACTTGGTATAGGTGTTGGTCAACGCCACAGGCCAAACACCAATAGATTTAATCCTCAAGCCGGCCTTTTCGTATATCGCTAAATGTCTATCGATAATCTTGCGTTCGGTTGCCATCACCATAGCGTTATTATCCTCCGTCTGGATATACTTGAGCATCGCATTTTCTCTGATGGGCTCGAAGGGCAGTTTCTGTTTTATCTTCGAGAAGATAGCATCGTCCAGCTCTGCACCATCTGTTTTTGGCATTCTTACATGCTCAATAAATACCTCGTTTGCCGGCATCGCTGCTATCACATCTTTTCCACGAAATTTACCCCCTGCCATTACCTGACGGATGGCTTCGATGGCCCATCTTTGCCACTCGATGCTGCCGGCTTTCACACTGATAGGCCGATTCTCACAGCCGCCGCCAATTAAACTTATGCCAGCCCCGTTATCTCTAAGCTGGGCAATCTTCAGATTATCCTCTCCCACGTCCACACCAATTGAATATGTATGCTTTTTTAAGAACCAAACCATCTTAACCTCTTTTAGAAAAGCGCATCATATATACTATACCTGCCACCTCCTAATGGCCGTCTCCTCAAGGCGTAGGCCTTGCCGTAGCTCTGGAGGGATTGCTCATTTTGACCCTTACCTCAAATGGGAACCCTGCCCGCCGCCCCGCCTTGCGTCGGGAGACGCGGGGGCTGGCATCCGACTACATTTATCGTCCAAGATGATACCCATATTAAGCTACCTCAGAGGCCAACAAAACGGGATTTGGAAGCAATCCCGATTTGTCTAAACAGTATCAAGTAAAATATAAGAAACAAAAGGCGGGTGAGCCAAACTTGAGCACAAATATTAGGACGTTAACCCACATATTTCACAAAATGTACGAAAATGCGACTTAATTTACTGTGGCATCAGCAATTACGTGTATGGACGGCTGTAATTTGCAGCAAAACCCGCCTCATGTGGGTCAAATATTGTAACTTCTTTAATAATAAATACTCATATCTCTGTGTTCTCCTTGTCCGGCGTAGCCTCGACGAAGACGGATGTGTTCTGTGGCAAAAAATAATCAGTGTCCATTCGTGTTCATTCGTGGTTAATTTTTTTCTCTGTGGCCATGAAAAATTCGGGTTAATTTGCAGAAAATTGCAAAGATTCCTACCGGAAATATGAATGAAAAAACTTATAGGACGAGCAGATTAGAGAATTAGCGAATCAGAGGATTGGTTAATTGGTGAGTAGACGCTGGAAGCGGGACGCGTTATGCAGGCAGCTTATTCAGCTTTTAGTTGGCGGGACATTAAATCGGCAATAGCTTTTTCGACGGGCTTATTCTCAAACAAAACTTCATATACCGCCTGCGTTATCGGCATCTCAATATTATATCGGCTGGCAAGAGCAACTACGGATTCACAGGTGGCAACACCCTCCACAACGGATTCGTTAGCGGCCTGGGCCTGTTCTACGGTCTGGCCTTTGCCAACCCTTTCACCGAATGAGCGGTTTCGCCCTTTCGGCGAAATACAGGTCGTTACCAAATCACCCAGCCCGGCTAAACCGGCAAAGGTCTGTGGTCTGGCTCCCATTGCAACGCCCAGGCGAGTTATCTCGGCAAGGCCTCTTGTTAAAAGAGCCGCCTTGGTATTATCGCCAGCACCAATACCATCTATTATCCCCGCTGCTATGGCGATGATATTTTTACACGCAGCAGCCAACTCAACGCCGACAATGTCGGTATTGGTATAAATGCGCAGCCAGGAACAATTGAAAGTATGCTGGATGTCTATAGCCAAAGACTCATCCTCGGAGGCGGCACATGCTGTAGCCGGAAGCTTTCTGGCCAGCTCGTCGGCAATAGTCGGGCCGGACAAAACAGCATACCTCGATGCTTCCGCCTTCGCTGAAGCTACGGCGGACAAGCGCTTTTCACCCAAAACATCTGCGATTATCTGGGTCGGACGCAGAAGCGTTTCATTTTCGATTCCCTTGGCAACGGAAACGATTGGAACGTCCTCAGGGACATAATTTTTCAGACGGTTCCAAACTGGCCTCATAAACTGACAGGGCACAGCGGATACAATCAAATCAGCACCAGTCATTATACGCTCATCATCCGGCTCAAATACAAGGGCTTCGGGCAGCTTATAACCAGGCAGAAATTTTTTGTTTTCGCGGCACTTTTCAATATCAGCCAACTGCCGGCTGTCATACCCCCACATTCTTACGACGTATCTCGATTCAGATTTAGAGCTTTCTGCTTTTTCGCAGAGCAGAATTGCCATGACAGTGGCCATTCCGCCATCGCCGATTATGGATATAGTCTCGTATCTCGTACCTTGCATCTCACCCCTTGTTTTTTGTATTTTATTCGGCTTACAATTCACAACAGTAGCATTAGAGCAGTCAATAACGGAAATGTCAATCTTGATGGTCGGATTTTAAAACAGATTTCACAAGCTCAGCGATTGCAACTGGAAGCCTGATTTTTTACCTGTGAAGGTTTTCAGCGATGAAACAGCGAAGCTGACAGTTACAAAAAGACTTGTCCATAAAAGAATACCTGAATTCACAAGGTTGCTGGTTTTCAGGTGAACATTCGATTAACCCTGTGTCTGCGGCTTTTTTTACCTTACAAAGGTTTTTAAATCCCGATTTACAACATTCAAAACCTTTGGAACATTTCATCTGGCTGATGATTCTTTCCATCTTCCTCTTATGCAGCTCTTTATCCTGTGCAGCCGCGGCAAAGGCCCCCCTGTCACGGGTTTTCCGCGGAATCCATACGCCTTCAAAAATCTTCGAGAAATTCTTCTGCAGCCCTATTCTATTTTTCGCCATTGATTATCTCCTTAACCAAACATCTATAATCATTGGCTCCTCTGCTTTGAGGGGCATAAGTCAGGACAGATTCTCCTGCGCTTGGTGCTTCAGCCAGTCTTAGAGATTTATGGATAATCGTGTCAAAAACCAAATCCCCGAAGAGCTTGCGCATATTCTGTTGGATTTGTCTGCTAAAGACCGTGCCTTCTTCAACGAAAGTTAATAACAGACCCAGGACCTCCAGGCAACAGGCGGGAAAACGCTCCCTGATTATGCGTATGGTCTCAAGCAACCGTTTGAGGCCCTCCAATGCATAGTAGTGGACCTGAACAGGCACGATGACATCGGTGCTGGCTACAAGTGCATTGAGAGTCAGGATGCCGAGCGATGGTGGACAGTCAATAATGCATACGTCGTATTTATCGCTTACCGTTTCAAGCTCCCTGGACAATACTAATTCCTTTCCAGGCACAGTGCCAAGTTTCATCTCGGCACCTGCAAGCAGGACATTACACGGCACCAAATTAAGCCCTTCAATGGCCGTACTTTTTACTACTGCTGAAAGTGAAACCTGCTCATCGGTAAGAGCATCATAAATGGTCCCAACCATTGCATCGGGGTCATGGCCTAATCCCATAGTGGCGTGCGCCTGTGAGTCAAGGTCGATTAACAAAACATGCCTTGCCAACTCAGCAAAAACCGCTGCGGTATTTATGGCAGTGGTTGTCTTACCACAACCGCCTTTTTGATTGACTACTGCTACTGTCCTCATTCTTTCGGCCCCCAATGCGAACCAAAATCCCTGGTGCATTTGAAGATTTGCTTAATGAATTTTGACTTAACAGAATAATTTTATGAGCTTATTAAACAAATTCCTTCTCCACAGGAGCAAGCCATGCAGTAAACAAAAGAAAGCAGCCTGACGCTCCTCCCTGAACACGACAAGAATACTACCCTCTAAAGAGAAAATTGTCAAGAAAAAACCTATAAAATGAAAGGGTGAAAACTTATCTGTGTAAACCACAGACAAACTATCAAATGCAGTCTTTGGAGCAGCAAAAACAGCCTATAGGGCCGGTTCATTCATAATAAGTCGTCTGCCTTCTTTCAACTGCTTGAGTTCACCTCTTGCCGTTCTTTTCCAATTCAACCCCGTCTTTGTATATTTTGACAACGTTAATGCCGCGGATAGTATCTCCTTCGTGCACGATTTCGTCACCAAATATAGCAGATGGTTTGTCGTCACTGTAGACGACGGCATTTACAAGTCGATATACCGGTGTTGGTCTGACGGGAAAGGAACGCAAAATGACCCGGCCTAATTCTTCTATTCCAGCAGTATCGCCACTTAAACCTCCTATCATAAATGCCAATGGTACTGCCAAGGCAATAATGATAAGACCCTGTACCGCTGCCGTCTCGCAGGGTCTTTTCCTCAAGTACAACCAGCTGGTCCAGCATAGAACGATTACGCCAAGCGCCACCATACCCATCTGTAACAAAAAACTAGAAGTGTTTTCTTCTGCGCGCAAACTCAATGGTAGCTTCTGCCCATAACCAAAACTCCCCGTAACCGCCAGGATATTCAAAACCAGAAGAATCCATGCAATAAGAACCAATAATTTGCCTAAAGTCTTTTTAGTGGTATCCCTCACTAACGGACTGTTCGGTTTTGGCCGTTCCGGCCGTTGCCTGGCAGCTTGACCAGCAGTTTTTGTGTGGGTGTTAGCATTATTAGGTGGCTTTTGCGTAGTAGGGTTAAGCAACTTCAGAAGGGCGATATTTGGGGGTACTTTCACGTTTGGAGAATCAAGAAACTTTGATATCACCTGTTCTACTAATATGTTGCTCTTTTGACGATTTGCCATTGTCACCTCCTTTGACTAATCAGGCATTTCGCACTGTGCATTACGAAACAATAATTTTCTATGGAGCGGGCTCAGCAGGAATTAAAGTCTTCTCACCACATCAGTTGTACTCCAATACAACCGTATCCTTTGTGGAGGAAAACCGCACAGGAAAGAGAAGGTTTCCTTACCAGTGCCACTCCTCCTTGATACACCGGCGGATTATACGTATTCAAATCAATATGTCAAGAAAAAAATGCTATAAAAAAATATTTCTTTCAAGGGTCAGGAACAACCCTAAATATGTGCTATAGAATGCCTTTTCAGATGTATCTAAAAGAGAAAGGCCGCTATTTCATCAAGGCTCTATCAAGGTCAGCAATCAAATCGTCAACATCCTCAATTCCAACTGCAAGTCTAAAAAGCGTGTCGGTAATCCCCAATGCATAGCGTGCTTTTTTCGTATAGTCATAGTAGCTTACCAATGCGGGATGTGTTATCAGTGTTTCAACACCACCCAGGCTCGGCCCGATGTAACAAAGTCTTAAGCTATCCAGGAAGCGCTTCGCAGTATTGATGTTTCCCTTTATTTCAAACGTAACAACACCACCGCCGCCTTTCATCTGTTTCCTGGCTATCTTATAATGAAGGTGGCTTTCAAGGAAAGGATAATAGACCTTCTTTACCTTCGGGTGATTTTCAAGAAATCGGGCAATCTTAAGGGCAGATTCATTTTGCCTTTCAACCCGCAACGGAAAGGTCTTCAAACCCCGCAGAAGCAAATAACAGCAATGTGGGTCGATAGTACCTCCCATAGATTTATGCAGGTTGCGGACCCTCTCAACGAGTTCTTTTTTCCCGAGCATAGCGCCGGCCAAAATGTCATTATGGCCGGCAAGATATTTCGTACAGCTCTGCAGCACCACGTCCATCCCAAATTCTATCGGCCTTTGGTTGTAAGGTGTGGCAAACGTACCGTCTATGAGCGTAAGCACGTTATGCTTTCTTGCTATCTTTTTAATCTTTACAAGGTCGAAAATATTCAGATAGGGGTTGGTTGGCGATTCGGAAAGTATAAAACGCGTGCTCTTTTTGATGGCTTTTTCAAGGACTTCATAATCACCGAACGGAACGATTGTGCACTCAATAGCAAACTGCTTTAGATAAGACTGGCAGAATTCGAGGGTCTTTTTATAGCTGTCGTCGGTGATGACAATATGGTCGCCTGACTGCACAAGTGATAGTATTGTTGTGGTTATCGCACTCATCCCGGAGGAAAAAACAACGCAGTCCTCAGCACCTTCGAGGTCGGCGAGACGCCTCTCAGCTATTTGTGCAGTAGGATTGCCATATCTGCCATATTCAAAATGCTCTTTGCCTTTCTTGGTGTAATCTTCGATATGCTTGCTGTCTTGAAATGTAAATGTAGAAGTCTGAATAATGGGCGTTGTCAATGAATCAGCATATTTTCTCCGCGGCTCACCAGCATGTATTGCTCTGGTCGACAAGGACTTGCAACCTCTATTAACGCTGTGTTTTTTCGACGCCTTAGCCATTTATTCACTCTCCAATAAAGCACTTGCTTATCGAACATACAGCTCATTAAATGCTACGTCTGCACAATGTCTGCTCACCTATATAATGGACTTGGCCATGCCTTATGGCACTGAATTTATACCGCCGTTAAACTGATTTGTCCACCAAAAGAAACCGAAAAAAACATCATTATTTCAAAATAAGATACCGACGGGTGTAGATGCGTCTCATTTTCAGGAATCTCATCTGGCAGAATGGGAAAGATGTGGTGATGTGAATTTATTTAAAAGACCAATTACAACAAAATACACATGAAAAGGACTGTAAGTATTTGCTTTCAGACTTTATATGACTTAACTGACCATGGCATTTTACTTACTCTGCTAATGGGTCAGCTTCATCCGGGTAAAAATCAGAGCATTTCATACAAAACAGTACCAAGGGCAAGACAACCAATAATAATACCCCCTAAAAGCAAACATAAAAGAATAACCGCACCAGGGCTGTCTGCCAACAGGCCTCTCCAGAACCACTGCCCTATTGATAACCTTCGACGTCTTGTTCTTGCAACTTGCTGTTTGGCCTTGGAACGTTTTTTCTTTGAAGCGGCCTTTGGCTGAACGGCAGTAATATCTTCTGCTTTTACTTCACTGGCTTTGTAGGCTGGTACCTCTTCCCCGACGCTTAGGCTCTCCAAATCCGCCACATCCAAAGCGGGCGATTCCGGCACCACTGCCTCTGACTCAGGCAATTCGAACTCACCAAGCTCCACCTCCCCTGCTTCAGGTTCCGGGGTTTCAGGGGCTATGGGTATAGATGCTTGTTCCCCTGCAGGTACCTCTGGCTCTGCCGAAATACCTTTTTCGGCTGCCAGGGCCTCAACTTCTTCGGCCTTGAGCAGCAAATCTGAGCCAATGCGAAACTCACGCAATTTATCCTGCTCGATTAACTTTTGCACTTCTTCTGCTGCTATTTTTAGTTTTTCGGCGGTTTCTTTTATAGTATAGAACATACCGGACATAACAATTTCCTCCCGTATATAAGCCGGTAACACGACTTAACATCATTTCTCAGTCCCATAAAAACACATCCGATGTGTAATAATTGCACAATAATGCTATTTACTAACACCATCACTCCTATGAGTTAACCTATTATTATACCAACACTTCCTTAACTATACAAGGCATGTTACCGGAATTTCTCGACAACATTCCGGCACAACGCCCCCGCAGCATAGAAAAAACCCTGCCGCTTAGTACCATCCCTGTAAAGCTACACAATTTCATTATATACATTCCAATCCGAAAATCAAGAAAAATCTTTGCAAATTTTTGATTTTGCTTCAATGTTTTACGCCCGGCATTACCGCCTTTAGGCCGATAAAACAGCCAATTATCCTGCTTAATTGCCGCTATCTAAAAAGATTTGAGGCCGTCCGCACTTCTAAAAAAGTGCCACTTAATTTTTACCGATGTTTCTGTATTGCCCTGTGTTTTTTTGAAATCACATACGAAATTATTGGATACAAGGGATTGACAAGAACAGGTCAAGACCAAAGGCTCAAAAGTAGTTACACGGATAATTGATTTTTTGGAGATTACGCAGATGGAAACTATGATTGCCGAGGCCAAGCGGGTCGAGCAGACTATCCGGAATCTGACAATAGTGGCAGAACAGGCAACCGAAGGAATTGCAATGGCCGACCAAAATAATAACCTTCGGTTCGTCAATACAGCATGGGCCGGGATACACGGGTACGCAAACAGGGCCGAACTGGTTGGTAAACCAATTAGTATGTTCCATACCGAAGAACAATTCAGGAGCGATGTGAGCGGCTTCATTGAGGAGACCAAACGCAGAGGTTGCCTTGAGGGACCAATTTGGCACATGCGAAGCGATGGGACGACATTTGCCACAAAGACCAAAATGCTAGCATTAAAGGACGGGCAAGGTAACACATCTGGACTTATATTTTTTGTAATGGATATCGATGCAATTAGCCAAGCCGAGGAACTGCTCAGGCAACGAACTGCTGAACTAAAGACAGCCAATGAACATCTACAAAACAAAACCGCCGAAATTCAACGCCTGGAGAGCGAATTGCATCAATACCGCAACCAGCTTGAGCAACAGAGGGCCGAGCTAAGTGCAGCCCACAATGAGTTCCAAAAGCAAATCGCTGAACAAGAGCGGGTGGTGAATGAATCACAGCAACACTGCGACAGTGTTGAGCAGCAGATTAACGAATTAGTGGCGGCAATCAATAAGGTCGTCCGATTCGCAGAGTCGGGGACACATTCGGTTTACCATTAGGCCTGACAAGACATGTGGAGCGGGGGGTAGAGGGCCGCAAGCTATCCTGGCTCGCGGCCCTTTAGTTTCAAGAAAAATTGCCGTTTAAGAAATACGTTTTCTCAATAATACCAGGCTACCTACACCAAGAAGAAAAACTGTGGCCGGTTCAGGAATACAATTGGTCTCAACAAGCACGGAATCTACGTAACCACCGGAGCCCGTAAAACACATAGAAACAGTTTCCGAATACGGATTGGGCTCGACGCACCAACCTATATTTAATTTCTTCCAACGATTCTCCATATCGGTTATCTTTTGGCCCAGCGGAACAACTGCTGTACTTTGAGGGTCTGTCGATATACCGGCTTTATCCAGGCAGCCTCGAAAAATCACTTCCACCCAGATTTCTTTATATCCTTCCAGTACCTCTCGGTTGGGAATTTCCAGCGCAATATTGAGTGTTTTTGCATACCAAACGCCATAATGCCCTTTATAATCCCATTTCCAGTCTAACGAACTACTGGGAACACCGGAGAGCGTCGCCAATGGTGTGCCATAAGAATTTGCTACGACTTCAGGCAGTGCAGGGTTGTCATCGTCGTCAAAAGTCCACATTTGATAGGTCGTCGGCGGTATTCCCGGCGGGTCGGTCCGCCAGACAGGAACTGAACATGCAAAACTAACAGAAGCAAAGCCCAAATACACTGCTAAGAGAATGATATGCCTTTTCATCGTCTACCCCCAAAAATAATTTTACTCTAAAGTTCGTAGTGGAAACTTAAGAAACCCCCAATTACGTTCCACCCCAATTAGAAATCAGTTTATCATATCCGCCCAGGCAAGTCAAGATTTTTTAGCGGCTATGAATGAGAATTGTCTAAATTTTCCAATACACCCGTTTCAGAACCAAAAAATAAATAGATTCTGGGACCCAGCAGAATTGAAGCCACAACTTTTTTTAATCTGCCGTCCGTGCCCCGGCGCAGCCGAAGGCGAAGCCCGGGTCATCTGTTCTAAGTAACTTTATAGACTGAGTCGCCCTTTCTTACCCGCTCGCTGACCTTCACTCCGATGGGGTCTCCCGCTTTGGCCTCGTTAACGGCCGCATTTTCAATCTGCATTGACTCAACAACCAGCTCAAGGTCGGTGGTATGACCTTTAATGTGGATTTTATCCCCCACACTTAAGGACGCCGTTAGCTCGATAGCTGCTACTACAGGCCGGGCAAAGAAATCTGATACCGTTCCAATCATTTCCTCAGGCATTTGTACACCTCCTTGTCTTAATTAAACGCCTTCAAGTATAATCCTGCGTTATATTGTAACTGAACATTTTTCAAGTGCAAGCAAGGAAAATATATTTAGCCCCCCAATTTATTGGGGTTATTGTACGGGTTTTACTCTTCAAATTTATTCCGAATAAAGCCACTAAATAATTCATCGCCTTATAAGCCGAGATATAGTAAAATCCGGTTAGATGTCAACAGGGAAAATTCTGTGAGATAGCGAAAGATGAGCAGTGGAGCCGACAAGTGACTGAGATTAAAAGAGCAATCATAAAAAAACTTATTACAATAAGTAAAAATGTGATTAAAGATAGTTCATTAGAGAATGGAGCAATCCTTGCCGCCAATTCTGATAAATCAATATACCCATCTACTATTCAGGATTATAGATACGTTTGGGTTCGAGACGCAGCGTTTACGTGTATGGCCGCAGATGTGCTTGGACTAAAGAATATCCCAGAAAAATTTTTTGATTGGTGTCTTAATAGGGCTGAGAGTTTCAAAGATACAGGCCTCTTTTATAACGCATACCATGTAAACGGTACCATCGCCGGCATATTAATACCTCCTGCTGACCTGAAACTTCATCGAAAGGCCAGAGACAGGTATATACATATCACGCATTATGGAACGCAATTCCAGCCGGACCAAAACGGCTCTTTACTAATTGCAATAGGCCACCATATAAAACACTTCGCTATTGATGACCTGTCACAGCTCAAGACGCTGATGGAGAGAACCGCTTCAGGTATCGTAAACTCATGGCAGGACAGAAGATTTATTTTACCTTGTTTTGACCTATGGGAGGAAAGGTGTATTGGCCCTGCACAAAAAAGGTATCATACATACTCCCTCGCTATGTGTATAGCTGGACTTAGAGTCGCACTTAGACTGCTAGGTAAAAAGAAAAAATGGCTCCAGACGGAAAACCAAATGTCAGGTGTTTTTTCCGATATTTATTCATGTACTGCAAATACGATTCCAAGGACACTCAGTAAAGGTACATTAGCCAAACGTGAAAAGACTCGAAAAGATGATTTCCTACCGGATGCCTCACTATTAGGATTGGTATATCCTTCCGGAATATTAGATGCTCTTGATAAGAAAGTGAAAAGAACTGTTGACAGGATAATTGAAAAAAACTCGATAGATAATGGAGGCCTAATGAGATACCCCGGCGATAGATATTGTGGCGGGGTAAAAAAAGGGTGGGTGACCTTGACCGGAGCGGGTGCATGGCCTCTTCTTAATTTTTGGATGTCTATTTATTTTTGCCTTCGCAATGACAGGAAAAATGCAATGAAGTATTTTAGCTGGCCACTGGAAAGGACTATTGATTACTTTCCTGAGCAAATATTCAAAAATAGAAAGAAGCTGTCCGTATCTCCGCTCGTATGGTCACATTCCATGTTTATTATGGCAGCTAAGTTTTTAGGATATGTATGACCTCGCCCTGGGCCGGTGACGGGGCCGTCTGGAGAAATCGAAATCCGTAAATCTCCCTTCTTTTTGCCCAAATATCTGCAAAAAATGACCGGAAAATGGATGTTTTTTCGGAACAAAGCTTGACTTTTTCAGTCAAATATGGTAGGAAGACGCTCGTTAAATTAAAAGGATTTAAGGGTTGATAGAAATGCAGGAGGCAAAATGTTGGAAAGAAGTGATAAGAAAAGATATCTGAAACCCAAACCATCACAATACAGCGGCCTTGATTCCCATATATGGAAAACCAAGATGGAAATAGTACGGCTTATTTCAGGCAAGCCCGAGCTGAAACTTAAAACACTTTCCGAGCCAGCTTCTTAGAAACTATCTCAAAACCGTCACCCTGACAGAAGTCGAATTGCTGCGTGGCGGATCCATCTGACGGAATTGTAAATCGAAAATCGTCAATTCAACCCCTCCTCACCACCACCGCACCCCTGCCCACGTTGGAAGCAGAAAAAAACTTGCAAAAATTAACAAAAATTTTTAGAATTCTTTAGCTGACTCCTTCGATACAGCCCCTGAGATTGAGATAATGAAAGGCAAGGTTAAATAAAGAAGCAGAAACATATTTTTCTATAGAATAATTGTTATAAATGTGTTAAACTATAGGATTGTATGGTAAAGGATAGCATAGATATCCAGCCTCCCTTTGCAAGAAAGAAAAGGGAATTTGTTTCTCAAAATCAGAGTATTTATACTCAGAGAAGAGAATTTGATAGAAGAGGACTTTTAGAAAAAGAAACTTGGAAGTTGGATAATGGGAGGGTTGTTGTTGTTTTAGATGATGGCGCATACATTTCCAAACGAAAGGCTGAGGAACTTAGAATGCAGAATATCGAACCTTCTGCTTTAATGAATTTAGCTAAAAAAGAGGATCATTTTGGGAATAATGGTAGAATATGTTTTCTTCATGGTAAGGAAATTTATTATAGTTCTGAGATTGTTGAAATAAACCCTCCTTTTGAAGAAGACTTCGGACAAGAATATGATATTAGGAAGGATTTAGAAGACCTTTAAATTTTTTCCCCAACATCACCGCGCCCCCGCCCCCGTCAGAAGTCTGCACAGGTTCTTGCGTTTTACTTCCAATGGCCAATGCCGAGCAGCAACAGCATGGCTGGTTCGTGGCTAAAATCCGTTTAACTCAAAACTCAGCACTCTTGTCTCGTCATAGTTTTAACGAAGGCGGATTTATCTCGCCGTAGCTTTAGTGAAGGCGGATAGAACTCAAAACTATTTCTCCCTCCGCTATACGCTTCACTAAATACGAGTCCCGAGCGACGGGCGACTAATTTGCTTGTCCGCCGAAGCTTGTGCCACAGGCAGCTTCAGCAAAGGCGGAAGCGGCGAGTTACGAATTTAAGTCCTTTGTCTGTAACGGTTTGTAAAAAAATCTGATATAATTAACGGCCATATATAGATTTACAAAATATTTTCAATCAAATACGCAGGTAGTTGCGCGCAAAAATCCGAATTTTCAAAAAAATTTTTATTCTTTTTAAAACAAGCACTTACGCAAATTCATTCCTCAAAAAATCTCCCAATTTTCAATCAAACGTGCAGGTTCGTCCAATTATGGAGGGCCGTTGTAGGCCTTCGCATAAGGGCATTAAGCTCCCAGCTCTATGCTTGGGGTTATCGCGAATTTCCCACGATTTCCAATCGTGGGATGGGGCGTTGAAAATTACCGAATACAACTTCAACATCAAAATTAAAATTCCCGACCGGCTTGATAAGCTGTTAGTTTCGCCGGTTTTATTATATCGCCGCATCCGTTACGGCTTCTCTTTTCGCAAAATTGTTATGACGCAGGGCAAATTCGCCCTCGTGGACCAGGAGGATTATAGTCGATTAAGTCAATACCGCTGGTATCCGCAGAGAAACAGGCACAATATTTACGCCTACCGGTTCGACCAAAGAGTAAAGGGCCAGAAATTCAAGTCCTACCCTATGCACCGCGACATTATGAATGTTCCCGATGGTTTGGTTGTTGACCATATTAACGGCAATGGCCTGGACAATAGAAAGGCAAATTTAAGACTGGGCACTTACGCCCAGAATAGCTGGAACAGACCAAAAGCCCGTGTAAAATGCTCCTCGAAGTATAAAGGCGTTTGCATGGACAAAAAAGATGGCAAGTTTCAGGCCCAGATATGTGTTCACGGCAGCCGCATCTATCTTGGCCGGTTTGATACTCAGAAAGAAGCCGCCATCGCTTACGATAAAGCTGCCAAATTCTTCCACGGCGAGTTTGCAAAATTAAATCTTAATAAATGAAAATGTTTTTCCCTGCCGCTTGCGGCAGGGAAAAATTGAGTCGAATAAGAAAGAATTAATCATATCTTATTCTTTATTATTTTTGTAAATAAAACAAGGTAAACTATATGTTATATCTCCAACTTTTATGTCATTATATAAAAGATTCGACTCCTCTTTTCCTATCTTTAACCATCTTTTGTCCCTACAAAAATTATTTAAACGAGATGGTCTAACTAAATCTCTTGATTTTGCCCTTAATAACAATGTTGTAAAACTAATACACGGTATTTTAGTTTCATCATATTTTGTATTTGGAGAACTTTCCGGTGTGATCACAATGCCATAGTAACTATCGGCCTTTTTCCAGTCAACGAACTTAAACAATTTTTCTTTTTGCTTTATATCCATCCTCCTCAACACCTTGACAGTTGTTTCAATTTGGCTTTGACCATCAATCAATTTTGCCGTAGCATCAGCAATCTCGTTTGTCTCGTCAACTGCTAACAATGTTTTAGACTCAAATATCAATACTTCATTTGGAGAATCTGTACGATATGCTAATAAATCAATATCTGTTTCTTGTTCATCATCTTTAATTCTTGTTTTAATCTTGAACTGATATTTACCTTTTCTTGAAAGATACTTTCCCAACTGATTTAAGAATGGTCTTTCTCTTTTTCCGATGATATTATCAGATATATGTTTGTATTCAGGGATTCTAGACATAAGTTTTAAAATGTTTCTTTTATACCTAAGTTTGTTAACTAAAACTGGGCTCCACAATATTGTTTCATCCACAGCAATAAATGGCTGAAGTAAAATATTTGACTTTTTTTCTTGCCTATAAGTTAACCTCTTAATGATCTCTGCAATGATATTAATTGGTAACCCTGAAATTTTTTGCATCCCACATACAAAACATTCGTATTTCATTACTTGCGTAGGCATACATTCTTCTTGTGGAATCCCTTTTTTTGCTTTGGATAAATACAAAAACACTGCAAAATGGCTCCATATTTTTAGGTACATCCAAAATTTTTCATAATCCTCAGATTTGAATCCTCCAAGTTCTTCATTTGGGTCAATACCTACCACGGTAGGTTTTATTTCGGATTGAAAATAATCAACAACTCCTTCTTGAAGTAAGGTTGTAACATCATCAATAATAATTCTCCCTTCAAAGCATCGATGTTCTACGTATTCTATCGCATTCATTACTTTTATATAACGCTTGAAATTTTTCTTAGCATTCCGAGTTATTAATGATTTCTGGTAATCATAATTTTCAATATATCCATCAATTTCGCTTTTACCATCTCTTGCAATCGGACAGAACTTAACCTTCTTATGAACTTCATCTATCTCAATATCTACCAATCCTCTTCCGTACATCATATGCATATCTGCTATATCTGCATATTGAGCTCCAAACGACAGATAATCGCCTGCTCTATTTATTATATCTATATTTTTTGTAGTTCGAATGTGTATCGGATTCTTTTCAAAAAGCCACTTTATACAGTAATCCAAGGCGTCATCTAATGTTTTGTACATTAACGTAACACTTGGCCTCATTTCCCTCAGACCACTCAAAAAAAGCGGCAAAATCATTGAATCGTATGTTGAGACTAATGCGTATAGACAGATATCGTTTTCAACTTCCCAAAAGGGTAAAGTTTTGTGATGTCTATCTAATATCGCTTCATATTCCCTAAATACTTTTTCCATACCTCGCCGCTGTACGCTACCCGTTATCCGCTATCTCATCTACGCATTCACCCATCTACTCATCAACTATCTCAATTCTTTCCGGATGGAGCTTTCTCAAGTCAATCAATTGATTTCTGCCTAATTTGGCATCAATCAGAACGGAGCTATCTAAGTATTGTTCATTTATAACCCGGCCGTGTGCCCGCAAGTAGCTCTGCACCTTGCCGTTCGATTGGCTGCTCATAACACGCAGCAGGATTTCACCGCCTTTATACTTTGCAGTTACCGCTGCGCATAATTCGTCCAGGCCGAAGCCGCTCTTGGCTGATATGCTGACCGCATCGGGATGGAGCGTTTGCAGCGTTTCAAGGTCGATTATACTCCTGACAACATCGACTTTATTAAGGACCTCTAATATTAGCATATCGCTACAGCCGATTTCCGCCAGAACGTTGTTGACAGATTCAAGCTGGTTTAGTGCATCATGATTGGCAACATCAATTACATGCAGGAGCAAATCGGCATTGATGGCCTCTTCCAGCGTTGCCTTAAAAGATGCGACTAATTGATGAGGCAGATTCTTTACAAAGCCGACAGTGTCACTGATAAGAACTTCAACGCCTTTGACCGGTGACCATTTTCTTGTTCGCGTATCGAGCGTTGCGAATAGCCGGTCTTCGACAAATACGCCTGCATTGGTAAGTGCGTTTATGAGCGTGCTTTTGCCGGCATTGGTATAGCCGACTATGCAGATTTTAAATAGCCCTTCGCGCGTCTTTATTTCGCGAACTCTTCGTTTATCGATTTTTACAAGCTCGCGTTTCAGGTCGGTGATTCTTTTGCTGACCAATCGTCGGTCGATTTCCAATTGCTGCTCGCCCGGCCCTCTTGTACCTATTCCGCCGACAACGCCGGCTGCGGTTGCGCCACCTGCTCCGGCTAAAGCATCCAGGTGCAACCACATTCTCGTAAGTCGCGGATATGTATATTCGAGCTGGGCCAATTCCACCTGGAGCCTTGCCTGTTTGGTCTTTGCTCTGGTGGCGAATATATCCAAAATCAATTCGCTTCGGTCGAGGACTTTTACTTTTATAATCTCTTCGAGCTCTCGAATCTGAGCCGGTGAAAGGTCGTTATCGAATATCACGACATCTGCTTTGAAGCGTTTGACTCTTCCGGCAAGCTGTTCTACCTTACCTTTACCTATATATGTTCCGGGTCTTATAGTGCGGATTTTCTGCTGAAATCTGTCTACGACAACTGCTCCTGCACTTTCAGCCAGGGCGGTAAGCTCAGCCAAATCGTCTCCGCCGTTGGTGAAGGGCTGGATTGCAGCCACCAAAATGGCTCGCTCTTTTCTGACTCTGAGCGTCTGACGCACTTTCTCCAACTAAAATATACCTCCCAAAATTGCTCATTTATTTTAGCATATTTACCCACATTATTCAATAAAACTTGAATATTTGGCAAATTTTGCAGGTTTTTTAAGCCAATCGTAGCGTTTTTTCAGCCCAAAACGCCCCTTTGGGCACTAAAAAACCTCCACCTGAATTTTTAGACTTGAAAAAATATAAACTCTTTATTAGAGTAATCCGAATAATAAATTTTGACGAACTAAATATATTGTTTCTCACTTTGTGATAGTGATATCAAAAAGGACAGGAAGGCTTTATTTTTTATGCTGAAAGTTAAGTCGCGAACAGGTGAATCAGTCCAACAAATGATTCGTAGATTCAAAAAGCTGTGCGAAAAAGAGGGTCTGGTCAGAGATATGAAGCGGATTGCCTACTACGAAAAACCCTCAGAAAAGAACCGCCGGCGTATGCGCAAGGCCCAGCGAACAAATATATACTAATCGACGAACTTTATCGTAAAACTCTCAATCCGAGCAATAAATCCCATTAGTCCTAAGGACTCCACCGGAAGGTGTCCCCAAGCGGACTGCACAGCATCCTGCCGTAAGGCATCCCTTACGGGATTACGGAGAAAACTCAGGCGGTGCTCGTCAAGCCACAGAGTGCCGTAGCAGGTCTTTCAATCCACCTATGATGTGTAAATCCCACTTACTCTACGCATTTTTTCCCTACCATACGGCCGGCCTAAAGGAAAAATGGCAGCACAAAAACGAATGTATCCGTGTAAATTACTCCCGTGACGAAGAAACCGTCACGAAGGGATTAAAGATTATAGCCGAGCAGGTCAAACACGCATAC
>CAZOQJ010000038.1:0-18587 GCA_964581905.1 uncultured Pirellulales bacterium | reverse complement strand
TTCTTCTCCTTCACCTCAGTCTCAGTTGCTGCTCCAACATTGATTTGCGCAACACCGCCGGCCAATTTTGCCAGCCGTTCCTGCAATTTCTCAACGTCGTAGTCGCTGGTGGATTTATCAATCTCTGCCTTTATCTGCTCGATTCTGCCCTTTATAGCATCAGTGCCGCCGCCACCTTCGATAATTGTTGTGGTATCCTTGTCGATGGTAACTCGTCTTGCCCTTCCAAGCTGCACCAATTCAATATTTTCTAATTGAAGCCCGATGTCCTCAAAGATGGCCTCGCCGCCGGTCAGAATGGCAATGTCACTGAGCAGGGCCTTGCGTCTGTCACCAAAGCCGGGCGCCTTGACAGCCACGCACTGCAACACACCGCGCAGCTTGTTGACGACCAATGTTGCTAACGCCTCGCCTTCGATATCTTCGGCTATAAGCAACAATGGCTTTCCTTGCTTGGCAACCTTCTCAAGCAGCGGAACAAGTGATTTCACCGAGCTTATTTTCTTTTCGTGCACAAGAATATACGGCTTTTCCAAAACGACCGTCATATTCTCTAAATTGTTGATAAAGTGCGGACTAAGGTATCCTTTGTCGAACTGCATACCTTCGACCAGGTCAACCGTTGTTTCCAATGATTGGCCTTCTTCGACAGTAATGACGCCGTCTTTGCCGACCTTGTCCATTGCCTCAGCCAGCTTTTTGCCGATTTCGACATCCTGATTGGCCGAGCAGGTCGCCACCTGTTCAATTTGTTTGCCGGATTCGACCGATATGCTCATCTTCTGCAACTCTTCAATGATTTTCCCTACCGCTTTTTCGACGCCGCGTTTTACCTGCATTGGATTGGCCCCTGCTGTAATATTTTTCAGGCCTTCGTCAAAGATGCTCTCAGCCAGAATTGTCGCGGTCGTTGTCCCATCGCCAGCCACAGTTGATGTCTTCGAAGCCACTTCCTTGACCATCTGAGCGCCCATATTCTCGTAGGAATCTTCCAGCTCAACCTCCCTGGCCACCGTCACGCCGTCTTTGGTTACGGTCGGAGACCCAAACGATTTTTCCAAAACTACATTCCTGCCGCACGGCCCAAGTGTAATTTTTACCGCCTTTGCCAGTTTCTTTACGCCTTCTCGAACGGCCATCCGTGCGTCAGTACCAAAAGCTATCTTTTTAGCTGCCATAATTATCTATCTCCTTTTTCACTGATTATCCATTTGTCCGATTCTGTCCGTTGTGCTGCGCTCATTGTTCATCGATGAACAATAAACTTCGAACAATCATTACTTTTCAATTACCGCCATAATATCCGATTCACTCATAATCAGATACTCTTTGCCGTCTATTTTTACTTCTGTTCCGGCGTAGCTTGTGAAAAGCACCATATCACCCTTTTTCACCTGTACTTTTCTTAGCGTTCCGTCATCAAGCACCTTGCCATCGCCAGCGCTTACAACCTTGCCCCTTTGCGGTTTTTCTTTGGCGGCGTCCGGCAAGACTATTCCGCCTGCCGTCTTGGTTTTCGCTTCAAGACGCTGAACAAGCACCTTATCTGCCAATGGTCGAATCTTCATTTGTCCTTACTCCTTTCCAAAAACTTCTCACTTTTCTTTTGATTTATCCGCCGTAAGCGGATTACTCTGCGAAAATATCGCTGTTGTATCTTTTTCTGAACAATCTGTTTAATTGTCCCAGCAGAATACTCATTCTGACCGGTTTATCAATAACGCTAAAGACTTCAAGTTGTAGCGCCTGATTTAGCACTGCTTCGTCTCTTGCGCTTGAGAGCAGAATACACGGCAGCAGGGGATAGTGCATCCGAATAATCTTTACAGTTATCAGGGCATTTGATTTCTCGGGGTCCGTATCAACAATTGTCGTATGTATTCGTCTTCGCTCGATAATGTTGACAAAATCACTTGTGTTGTCAGCCACCAGCAGATTTATTCCTCTCGGCCGAAAAATATGGCGCAGCGCCTCCGGCCACGCCCAGCTTGCTCCACTGGCTAAGATGTTAATTTCCTCTAATTTTGACAAATTCGAAACCATATCTGTTTATACGCCTGTGGCGTATTTATTTAATACGCAAATATCGTGCCAGATGCCCCGCCACAGGACTGCATTTGCTTAACTGCTTACTACAAATACAATTACATCACAATGAACCACCCCGCACACACCTGCCAAAATCACCACTACTCCTAATTATCCTGTCAGTATGACAGGATTTATATTTAACTGCCTAACCCGAAGGTCGTTAGGAGGGGTACTTTTCCCACTAATAATAAATCACAATTCATAAATACCCAAGGTCCGCCTTAACAATCAGAGGATACAATGTTCCTTTCCTATTCCAAATTTTATACTTTTTTTGACCTTATTTTCAACATGAATAGCTTTGGGGATTAGCGTTGTTTTTTGTAAACATTTTGCGAATTTCATGGTCGTCTAACAAGTTGTGTCCGATATAAGCGTTAAGGTGGGCTGTGTGGGCATAATTGGTGTTTACAAAAAGCAACGTGGCGTTAAAAGGTGCAATATTGCTGTTGTAGATACCAAAAAATAATATATAAATCTAACCCTATTTATTATAAGCCGTTAGGTAAAACTATACATTATATTTTATCCTTGTTTGTTGTTACTGGTATACCCCTTGCGAATGTTTTTTCTAACTATTTCATGGTTTTGAGTATATTGGGCTGCCCGAACAAGCTATAAAATTCAAAATCAACATTGAAGAAGTGAAAAACCAGCAGATAGTTTAGTTATTTTTGTATGTTGTAGGTCTTTTTACAGGAGGATGGGTTATATTAGTGGACGGACAAAATAAATCCACCAGAAGTATAATAGTATTTATTCTCTGCTGTTTGGTATCGGCTGGCACTGCAGGTGCTGGTACCAGCTGGCTGCAAGAAGCCGAACTCACCGCCGACGATGGCGCTGCTGGCGACCTCTTTGGATGCTCTGTTTCTATAAGTGGCGATTATGCTATCATAGGGGCGGAAAAGGATAAATGCGAAGGACGTAAGTCCGGCTCGGCGTATATATTCGGGCGGGATGGTGCTGGCTGGATTCAGCAGCAAAAGCTCATTGCCTCAGATGGTATTGCCAAAGACCGCTTTGGCGGTTCTGTTTCTATCAGCGGTGGTTTCGCTATCATAGGGGCATCCGGTTCGGCTTATATATTCGGGTGGGATGGCTCTGGCTGGGTTCAGCAGCAAAAACTCACCGCCTCGAGTCCTGATACCAGTGACTCGTTGTCTTGTGCGTCGTCTTGTGCTGCTGTTGACGGCGGATTTGGCTGTTCTGTTTCTATAAGCGGCGATTACGCAATCGTGGGGGCGGAAAAAGATAAATGCAAAGGGCAGTCGTCCGGCTCGGCGTATATATTCAGGCGGGATGGCACCGGCTGGGTTCAGCAGCAAAAGCTCACCGCCTCAAATCCTGATGCCAGTGACTTGCGTCCGGATTCTCATATTTGCAAACGGTTTGGCTGCTCTGTTTCTATAAGCGGTGATTACGCAATCATAGGGGCATCCGGCTCGGCGTATATATTCAGGCGGGATGGCACCGGCTGGGTTCAGCAGCAAAAGCTCACCGCCTCGAGTCCTGATACCAGCGACTCTTTGTCTTGTACGTCATCTTGTACCACTGTTGACGGCGGATTTGGCTGTTCTGTTTCTATAAGCGGCGATTACGCAATCGTGGGGGCGGAAAAGGATAAATGCGAAGGACGTAAGTCCGGCTCGGCGTATATATTCAGGCGGGATGGTACCGGCTGGGTTCAGCAGCAAAAGCTCACCGCCTCAGACGGTGCCGCCAAAAACCGCTTTGGTAGTTCTGTTTCTATAAGCGGTGGTTTCGCCATCATAGGAGCATCCGGTTCAGCTTATATATTCGGGCGGGATGGCGCTGGCTGGGTTCATCAGCAAAAGCTCACCGCCTCAAATCCTGATACCAGCGACTCTTTGTCTTGTGCGTCATCTTGTGCCACTGCTGACGAATGGTTTGGCTGCTCTGTTTCTATAAGCGGCGACTACGCAATCGTGGGGGCGGAAAAGGATAAATGCAGAGGACGTAAGTCCGGCTCGGCTTATATATTCGGGGCCGATGTGATTGGTGAGCTGACGCTTCTGGCACCTAACGGTGGCAAGAACCTCGTTGCTGGTTCAACATACGATATTACCTGGGATGCAAACGGTTTTGTCGAGAATGTATTTATTGAGTATTCTGGTGACAATGGAGCGAACTGGACGGCGGTTGATACTGTGGCTAATACCGGCTCATATTCTTGGCTGGTTCCGAATGTAAATTCCGACGAGTGCCTGGTGTATATTAGCGACGCAGATTATCCGACAACAGGTGATATCAGCGACGATGTGTTCAGGATATACGTATGTACCCTGGCTTACGATTTGAACCACGATTGTTTTGTAGACTTTTTTGATTTTTCGCTTTTGGCATCCGAGTGGTTGCAATGCGGCGACCCCTGCGACCCCGATTGCTGGTAAAGACAAAAGGATAGAAGACAATAGTCAGGAGTCAGCGTAAGTCCCTGTAAATTACTAATGTGTTTTTCCTCTGCCTCACGGACAGTTTATTTAAGTTCGGCCTAAAAAGTTTGATTTTGTTAAGTTTCCAGCAATTCTCGGATTGCAGGACTTTTTGCACTCATTTACTGCTCCTTTCTTGAAAAAAGATTAGTTTTGTATAAGATAGTACCGTATAGAACTATTGCTGGGTAAAATTTCTGTTTTAAAAAAGTTTTCTAATCGAAAATCCGCGCAATTTATGGGAAAGGATTCTACTTTGCGGCAAGCGAAACCTTCGGTTAAAATCGAATCTATGAAATCTCGTTTTGAATATTCGAAACTGATTATTCTTTTTCTTGCCTCTCGGCCGAAGTTTTTAGCTGCAAGTGCAGCGCCTGTTTTGGTCGGCTCGGCGCTTGGTTACGCAACTACCGGTACTTTTTCGCCTGTCCTTTTTATTCTGGCATTATTGGCAATAATGGCTTTGCATTCAGGCGCCAATATGGCCAACGATTATTTCGACCATATTTCCGGAAACGACTGGGCCAACAAAAATCCAACTCCCTTTTCAGGTGGCAGGAGATACATTCAGCAAGGTATCTTATCACCTAAAGCAACCTTGCTTATCAGTCTGTTCTGGTTAACTATCGGCTCAATGATTGGTGTTATAATTATTTTAGTGACACAGAGCATTTTTATTTTGGTTCTTGGCCTGGTTGGTTTACTCGGCGGATTTTTCTATACTGCTCCGCCCGTTAAGCTTGGATATCGTTATATCGGCGAATTTGTTATTGCATTGTTATTTGGTTTGCTTGCTGTTTATGGCTCATATTATTTGCAGACAGGAACGATTGATGTCACGCCGGTTTTACCTGCTGTTATTGTCAGCATCCTGATTTTTTTGGTGATTTTGGTAAATGAATTTCCGGACTTGAAAGCTGATGCCGCAGTGAACAAAAAAACACTTGTTGTTCACTTTGGCGTGCCGGTTGCCATCTGGATTTATCGAGTCGCGCTGGTTGCCAGCTTTGTCGTTGCAGCGGCGATGTTGATTTACGGCGGAGTGTTTTATGCAGGGTTGTTTTATCTGTTTACACTGCCGATAGCGGTTATGGCAGTTTGGTTCGCAAATAAAAAGGATTTAACCACGCCCGGTAAATACCGCGCCAGTCAAATCACGGTCATTTTGCATGCGCTTGGCTCCCTGGCCCTTACCGCCGGTTGCGTAGTCTCAACTCTGTATGAGCCGCTGTTCCGACCGGTTTGTGCTTGAACGTAAGCAATATAACGGTTAAATTATGCTGAATTTGTTATCACTTTTTGCATCCTGACTTTATAGTTCGTAAAAAGTTGGATATGGTAAAGTAGCGAAATGTCTTGTTATCAAAAAAAACCATTCTGAGAGGATTTTAAAATGAAGAAATTAGGTTTTGTCTGTTTATTGGTCTCGGCTTTGTTTTCGAGCATATTTATGTCGGGCTGTGCAAAAAAGCAGGCAGGTCAGTCGGAAAAAACAAAGATAGCTTTTATAACCAATAACACGGCGAATTTCTGGGTTTTTACCCGCAGAGGTTGTGAAAAGGCCGCTACGGAGCTGCCGGATTTTGAGGCTGATTTTCGTATTACCTCTGACGCCACCCCTGCTGAGCAGCGTAGAATCATCGATGATTTGCTCGCCAGAGGCGTGAAAGGAATTGCTATTTCTCCCGTTGACCCGTTAAACCAAAAGCCTTTCATCGACGAGCTGGCGGGAAAGATAACCGTTATTACCTGCGATAGTGACATCCCCGGCAGCAGGAGGAAGTGCTATATCGGCACTGACAATGTTGCAGCGGGCCGACAGGCGGGTGAGATGGTCAAAGAGGTTTTGCCGGAAGGCGGAAAAATTATGTTGTTTGTCGGTAAACAAGATACCCAGAACGCCAAGGAAAGAATCCAGGGCATAAGAGAGGCCATCGCCGGTACAAAAATCGAAGTCATCGATGTCAGGACCGACAACGTGGACCAGGTTCGCGCCAAATCCAACGTTGCCGACGCTTTGGTTGCCTACCCGAACCTGGCCTGCTGTGTCGGGCTGTGGAATTATAATGGCCCAGCCATCCTTAATGCCGTCACCGATGCCAGCAAATTAGGGCAGGTGAAAATCGTTTGCTTTGATGAGAATGAGGAAACACTTACTGGCGTCCGTGACGGACACATTTACGGCACTGTGGTCCAGCAGCCTTACGAGTTCGGTTACCGTTCAATGAAAATCCTGGCTGACATAATAAAAGGCAATGAATCTGATATTCCCTCTGATGGAATGCTTATCGTGCCGACGATAATCATCAAAAAAGATAACGTCGTGCCGTTCATGGATAGAGTTCACGAGCTTCTGAAAAAATAATTTCACCGCCCTCCTTCTTATGACTACTGAAGAGCCATTGTTGGAAATGCAGGGAATCGACAAGAGCTTCCCCGGCGTAAAGGCACTCAATAAGGTTGACCTTGCTGTGTATCCCGGTGAGGTCGTTGCCCTGATTGGTGAAAATGGGGCTGGCAAATCCACCCTGATGAATATACTTGGCGGTGTTCTTCAGCCGGACTCAGGGACAATCAGGATTAAGGGGCAGCTCGTCGTTATCAAAAATGTGTCTGATGCCATCAATCTGGGAATTGGCTTTATTCACCAGGAGCTTAACGTTCTTGACAATCTTAGTATTGCAGGCAATATTTTCCTCGGAAGAGAGCCAACGTGGTTCGGGCCTTTGAAGCTTATAAATCGCCGCCGTATGCGGACCGAAACAGAGCCTTACCTGCAGCAGCTTGGACTTAATCTGCCTGCCGACACTATTTTAAGTCAAATGTCTATCGCGCAGCAGCAAATGGTCGAGGTCGCAAAGGCACTTTCCCTGAACGCGCGTCTGCTGATTATGGATGAGCCGACTTCGAGCCTGACCCTTTCGGAGACTAAACGTCTTTTCGAGGTAATGCGTCGGCTGCGTTCTCAGGGCGTAAGTATTATTTACATATCGCACCGGCTGGCCGAGGTTAAAGATTGCGCCGACCGCGTCATCGGTCTTCGTGACGGCGTGAATGTCGGTTCGCTTGAACGCGACAAGATAACCCATGACAACATGGTTCGGCTGATGATAGGCCGAAAGCTCGAAGATTTCTATGTCTCGCCTGCGGTAAAAGCTAAAGATAGTTTCTTCTGTGTCAGCAACTTGACCACAGCCAGGTATCCGGACCATAAAATTACGTTTGAGGCCTCCCGCGGCGAGATACTCGGTTTTGCCGGTCTTGTTGGTGCCGGCCGGACAGAAATGGCCCATGCCATTTTTGGAGTCGACACAGCTATATGCGGTTCTGTAAGCATGGCCGGGGAGAAATTGCGAATACGTTGTGCCAGAGACGCTATCGAAAACGGGATATATTTGGTGCCGGAGGACCGCAGAAAATCCGGCCTTATCACCGACATGACCTTTCGCGAGAATATCACACTGCCGGATTTGGATAGATATGCTGCCTTCGGCCTTATACAGCACAGCCGTGAAGCCGGCATCTCGGAGAAACAATGCGAACGGCTCAAAATAAAAACCCCGTCCGTTGAAACTCTGGTCAAAAACCTCAGCGGCGGAAATCAGCAAAAGGTTGTTCTCGCGAAATGGCTTGTCTTAAAGCCGAAAGTTATCATCTTTGATGAGCCTACTCGCGGCATCGACGTCGGCTCCAAAGCCGAGATTTATCAGCTTATGCGAAACCTCGCTGATAATAGGGTTGTGATTGTAATGATAAGCTCGGACATGGAAGAAATTCTCGGTGTCAGCGACCGTATTGCTGTTATGCACGAAGGTCAAATCACAGGTATTCTTACTCGCCCGCCGCCCCGACTCGCGTCGGGAGACGCGGGGGCAGGCGACAAGTTCGATGAGGAGGCTGTAATGCGTCTGGCTGTCGGCCGGAAAAATTGGCCAGGTGGCGAGGATAACTAAGGAGCACAATGAAAAAGGAAATTGGTATTTCTGCGATGTTGGTTGCTTTATGCGTCCTGGTGGCAATCCTTAATCCGCTTTTTTTAAGTGTTACCAATTTGCAGAACACCGCACGTCTGGTCGGCATGTTCGGCATTTTCAGCATAGGTGTCGGCGTGGTCATTATCACCGGCGGTATCGACCTTTCAGTTGGGTCGCTTTTTTCTCTTTTCGGTGTTTTGCTGGCGTTCATGCTGATGCAGTGGGGCTGGCCCTGGCCGTTGGCCATCGCGGCTATCTTGTTGATTGCCGTTGTATTGGGGATTTTTCACGGCTTCTTAGTTGCGAAAATCCATTTGCAGCCTTTTATTGTCACCCTCTGCGGGCTTTTATTCTACAGGGGGCTGGCCCGCTACCTCGCAGAAGACCAGACCCTCGGCTTTGGTTACTGCACGGGTTTCGAGACCCTCCAGAAACTGACCACCGGTGAAATCCTCGGCGTGCCGATGCCTTTTGTTCTTTTAATTATCATCAGCTTTATTATGTGGGTCGTTCTGCATCG
The DNA here is from genome assembly GCA_964581905.1 of uncultured Pirellulales bacterium. GTDB lineage: Bacteria > Planctomycetota > Phycisphaerae > Sedimentisphaerales > Anaerobacaceae > CAZBWE01. The sequence continues at coordinate 9,546 of CAZOQJ010000038.1, read as the reverse complement.
CTCTGTCTATGGCAGGTACCTTTTTGCCGTAGGCAGAAATGAAGAAGCCGCCCGGTTCTCCGGCATCAATACTTCTTTAGTCATTGCAAGTGCTTATGTCGTTTCAGCCTTGATGGCCGGCTTAGGCGCGATTCTGCTCGCATTTTATACCAATTCCATTTCACCTTCTTCGCATGGTAATTTCTATGAGCTTTACGCCATTGCAGCCGCGGTGCTTGGCGGATGTTCTCTTCAAGGCGGCGAGGGTTCGGTCATTGGTATCGTTATCGGCGCCGCCCTTCTGCAGGTCCTGCAGAATCTTGTCAACCTCTTAGGCATTCCAAGCTCGCTGAATTTTGCCGTTATGGGTACCGTCATTCTGCTCGGCGTCATAACCGACCAGCTCCTTGCCCACCGAAAAACTAAAAGTTAATAACATAAATTGTTAGTCGATAATATGTAGCGGTCAATTTAATTGCAGATTTTGGTTTTGGGCGTTAAGGTGATGCTATGGATAACAAGATTATGAAATCGCTGGATAGAGAATATTTGTAAAAATGAGTGTAGGTTGAAATGGCTTATACAATTGGTTTGGATTTCGGCACAAATTCCGTAAGGTCTTTGTTGGTTGATATAACCAGCGGCAATGAGCTTGGCACAGCGGTATATGAATATGAAACCGGCCAGGCCGGCATCATTCTTGACCCTTCTAACCACCATCTGGCAAGACAGAATCCCTCTGATTACATAAAAGGCATTGAAGTTACTATAACCCAGGCTATTGCCCAGGCAAAGAAATCCGACAAGCAGTTTGACGTAAGCCAAATCATCGGCATTGGAATCGATACTACCGGCTCAACGCCTCTTCCTGTGGACAAAAACGGTACGCCGTTGTCTATGCTCGATGAATTTAGGGATAATCCGAATGCTTATGTCTGGCTGTGGAAGGACCACACCGGCCACGCCGAAGCTGCTGAGATTACCAAATTGGCCCAGAAAGAGCACCCCGAATATCTTGCCAAGTGTGGCGGGATATATTCATCGGAGTGGTTTTATAGCAAGCTCCTGCATTGTCTCAGGGTTGACCCTGAAGTGTATGATGCAGCATACACCTGGGTCGAGCATGTTGATTATATACCGGCACTTTTGACAGGAACTACGGAGCCAAAGAAGCTCAAGAGGTGTCGCTGTGCGGCAGGCCATAAGCTGATGTTTAACGAGGATTGGGGAGGCTATCCTGATGTAGAATTTTTGTCCAGGCTCGACCCTAAGCTGGCAAAACTGCGCGAGACGCTCGGCGAGACGACATTTACCGTGGATATTTCAGCAGGAAAATTAACTGAGACCTGGGCAAAGAAATTAGGTTTGTCGGCAGGCGTTACTGTTGCTGTGGGTGCATATGATGCGCATCTTGGTGCTGTAGGTGCGGGAATAAAGCAGGGTATTCTTGTAAAGATAATCGGCACCAGTACCTGCGATGTAACTGTCTGGCCCAGCACCCGTGAGCTTGGCGACATCCCCGGGTTGTGCGGTATCGTCGATGGCTCGGTTATGCCGGGCTATTTCGGGCTCGAAGCCGGCCAATCTGCCGTCGGTGACATCTTCAACTGGTTCGTAAACTACATCCAGCCGGGCGGCGAAAAAAACGGCTCTCACAAAGCTCTTACCGAAAAGGCGAAAAAATTGAAATCGGGTCAATCCGGCCTGTTGGCTCTCGACTGGAACAATGGCAATAGGACAATACTCGTTGACCAGCGGCTGACCGGATTATTGATAGGCCAGACCTTGCAAACAAAGCCGGAAGAGATTTACCGCGCCTTGATTGAATCGACGGCTTTCGGCGCTCTTGCAATCATTAACAGGTTCGAAGAATACAGCGTTAAGATAGATGAGGTTATTAACTGCGGCGGCATTGCTGAAAAGAATCCTCTGCTCATGCAGATTTACGCTGATGTTACCGGCAGGGAGATGAAGATATCTCGCTCTGCTCAGACTTGTGCACTTGGTTCAGCGATAGCGGCGGCTGTTGCAGCAGGCGGCCATAATAATTTTGCTGATGCCCAGGCAGCTATGTGTGGCGCAAAAGAAACGACTTATAAACCCATCGCGGAAAACCACAAAATTTATAAACGGCTTTATGTCCTTTATAAACAATTGCACGATGCCTTTGGTACGCAGCAATGGTCAGGCAAATTAGCCAATGTTATGAAAGAGCTTTTGGATATTAAAGATAGCGTCAGGTTTTAGGGCAATTTATGTACGAAAACTTAAAAAAATCTGTTTGTGATGCGAATCTCCGGCTGCCTAAACAAAATCTTGTCATTTGTAGCTTTGGCAATGTTAGTGGAATAGACCGCGACTCAGGCGTGGTGGCCATTAAGCCCAGCGGCGTCCCTTATGATGAGCTTACACCCGACAAGATGGTGGTTCTTGACCTTGATGGCAATCGCGTCGAAGGCGACCTTAAGCCTTCATCGGACACGCCGACGCATCTTGAGCTTTACAGGAATTTCGAATCCATTGGTGCTATATGTCACGGCCATTGCCCCAATGCATCCATGTGGGCGCAGGCCTGCAGGGAAATTCCCTGCTTCGGTACCACTCACGCCGATTATTTTTATGGCTCGGTACCGGTCACGGAAGTGATGACGGAGGACGAGATTAAAAGTGATTATGAGTTAAACACGGGCAAAGTTATTGTCAGGCGATTTGTTGGCATTGACCCGATGCAAATGCCGGCTGTTTTAGTGGCCAATCACGGGCCTTTCACCTGGGGCAGGACTCCCGCCTCGGCTGTTGAAGCCATGGTCGTTCTGGAGCAAATAGCGGCGATGGCTCTGGGTACAATAACGATAAATCCGGAGCAAGGCCAGATTAGCAGGGCGCTTCTGGACAAGCATTACTTGCGTAAACACGGCAAAGACGCTTATTACGGCCAGAAATAGTACAATCAATACCTTTGTGTTGCAGACAGGGTTTTGGTATATTCATGGAGTTGACCAGTTTGATTGTATAACCAAATATTTAATGCGAAGAGTTTCAGTTTAGGCATATATGCAGATATCCGAGTTCAAAATACATCAACGTGGTCTCTGCTTTGAGGTACCAGAACCTCAAAATCAACAACGACCAACGAAATATGCAAGTTACTTGGGAGAATTATATTGCGTAAGATGTTCGCCAGAAAAAAGGAAAAAAAACGGACAATATTTTACACCGCCGGAGATAGCAGATTTAATGGCAGCTCAAATCAACCAGAGAAACGATGTAATAAGGATTCTGGACGCGGGTGCAGGCACAGGAGTATTAGGGTGTGCTTTATGTGAACATTTAGTAAATCAGAAGAAAAAACCATCCAAAATCGAACTTGTTGCTTATGAGACTGATGAAGAGCTAATTGAATTATTTGAAGGAGCGATTAAATATTTAAAACGATATATCGAAGAAAAAGGTATTTCTTTTGGATTTCAAATCAAAAAGGAAGATTTTGTATTGAAATATGCACATAATCTTCAAAGAACGCCATCGTTTTTCGGTCAACCTGACAGTGATATAAAATATGATATATGTATATCAAATCCTCCGTATTTTAAGCTCTCAGGGACAGATTCGAGAGCTATAGCGGCATCAGAGGTCGTATATGGTCAGCCTAATATTTATTTTCTTTTTATGGCGATAGCTGCTTCTATCTTGAAGATTGGTGGAGAGCTTGTATTTATTACACCTCGGAGTTTTGCGTCGGGAAATTATTTCAGATTGTTCCGAGAAAAATTTTTCAAACTTGTAAGACCAGAATTTATTCATCTGTTCAATTCAAGAAAAGAGGCATTTAAAAAGGACGGTGTTCTGCAGGAAAATATTATTCTTAAATCAAGACGTGAGAATGACTGGCAGCCAGACGCAGAGAGCAAATCCATAATTATATCATCAAGCAGCGGAATAGAGGATATCGAAATATCCAGGAAAAGAGAAATGCCTCTTGCGGATATTATAGATTTAAACACGGATGACAAGGTATTAAAAATTCCTGGAGAAGACTGGGAGAAAATTTCTGCAAAGTTTAACCTATGGAATGGGTCATTAGAAGAATACGGATTAAAGATATCGACAGGTCCGGTGGTTGCCTTCAGAGCAAAAGAATTTATTATTGAAAAGCAGTCAGAAAACGCAAGACGTATTCCCCTGCTGTGGCTGCATAATGTTAAAACAATGGAAATTGCCTGGCCGTTATACAAACGAGGAAAACCACAATATATCGAAGAATCTCCTGAATCTTTGCCATTATTAATACCTAACGGAAATTATGTTTTATTAAGAAGATTCAGCGCAAAAGAAGAGGCTCGCAGATTAATAGCAGCGCCGTTCATCGGCAAAGTTTATCCTTATGAGATGGTCGGTTTGGAAAATCACATTAACTATATTTACAGACCTGGGGGAACGCTGAAAGAAGAGGAAGCCTGGGGATTAGCCGTTTTATACAATAGCTCTTTTTATGATAGCTATTTTCGGGGATTAAACGGAAGCACGCAGGTCGGCGCGACAGAAGTAAACTCCATACCTTTCCCGCCGTTGGAAACAATTATAGAAATCGGGAAAAAAGCGATGTCGAGTGCAAAGGTAAAAAACGAAATAGACCTGCTCGCTAATCTGGCATTTAACGAAATACACCACACAAAAAGGATTTTTGTCGATGTCTAAAATCAAGGATGCACAACGAATTTTGAAAGATTTGGGACTTCCCCAAGAACAGCAAAATGAGATGTCTGCATTGACTCTTCTTGCGTTGTGTAATGTTGGACCAAAAGACTCGTGGAGCAAGGCAAAAAGGGCAAGTATGACGGTAAGTAAAGGTATAATGGCCTTTGCATCTGAAAAATATAAAAGAAAATATGCTCCGAATACACGAGAAACATTCAGGAGGCAGGTTCTGCATCAATTCGTACAGGCGGGAATAGTGGATTATAACCCTGATAACCCCCAATTGCCGACAAATAGCCCAAAGGCTCATTATGCAATTTCAGAGGCAGCGTTGAAAGTTATCAAGGAATGGGGCAGTAAAGAATGGACGTCATTATGCAAAGAATCTAAAGCACAGAAAGGTTATTTATTAGAAATATATCGTGGCAAAAGAAAAATTCATATGATACCTGTCGATTTAGATGGTGTTCACCTTGATATGTCTCCTGGAAAACATAATGAGGTACAAATCGCAGTAATAAAGGAATTTGCTCCGCGTTTTGCACCGGCAGCAAAGATTTTATATTTTGGAGATACAGCAAATAAGAGTCTGTACTTTAACAAGAAGCTGATTGAGGATTTGAGATTGGATTTGAGCGAGCACGATAAATTGCCGGATATAATATTATCCGATACCAAACGAAACAGGCTTTTCCTGATTGAGGTCGTAACATCTCACGGACCAATGTCCGCCAAAAGAGTTATTGAACTTAAAAAAATGTTTTCGGAATGTTCTGTTGGTATTATTTTTGTTAGTGCATTTCCTGATTTTGAAACCTTTCGCAAGCATCTTAAAAGCATTGCATGGGAGACAGAAGTATGGATATCAGAAATACCAGATCATTTGATTCATTATAATGGCGATAAGTTTTTAGGGCACAGTTGATTACATGAAGAAATAATCAACTAAACTTTTAGTCTTTGTTTTTTACATAAACCCATTCGCACGCATCGGTGTATTTTTCATCACCTTTTTGGCTGACTACGTTTATCTGGTTTTGGCCGGGCCTGAGCACGACATCTTTCCAGACAATCTTGTGAATATCGGATTCCATTTTCTTTTTCGAAATCGGCTTTCCATTCACGCACAATTCGACCTCATCGAGGTTCGTATAAACCGCCACCTCAACTGCTTCTTTGGTTCGTTGAGTATTGCGTCTGCTCAGAATATAAAGCACCGGCTCATCGGACCAGTTTGCCTTATAGAAATAGAATGAGTCTTTTTTCACCTTGCGGTCGTGCGTGATAAGTCCTTTGTGATTTATATAAGGCCGGTCACCGCGGCTGGCAGCCGTCCAGCTGAAATCGAACATGTTCCATACAAACTTGCACCATATATCGTCTCTGTCTTTGATGTTCTTCCATACCTGCTCATGATAAAGACGCTGGTATTGCTCCGGGAAAAACTTGCCGTTACGAGGTTCTGGTCTTGATGGATTTTCCTGCTGCTGAGTAATACATCCGCCAGCGCCGTATTCGCTCAGGCCTCCTTTTACCTCTGGGTATTTTTTATGCAGATTGTCATACCAGCCGCTGTATTTACCGAAACTGTCGTAATACCAGCCGAAGTACCAGTTCCACGCAGTAACATCCGTTTCGAAATGCCTCGCGGTCGGCTGCGCATAGTCCGCCTGTGTTGTCAGACGGTATGGGTCAAGTTTTTTGGCTGTCTGATGAAGTGCTCTTACGTCTTCTTGCGAGATTGGAATCTCATTGTACATACCCCAGAATAATATAGAAGGGTGATTATAATTCTGCTTAACCAGTTCTATTAGCTGCTCCTTGCAGTTCTGCACGTATTCCGGATTTTCCGCTCGGTACGCGGGAGTATTTGGAATTTCCGCCCAGACAACAAGACCGTTCTTGTCACATAAGATGTACATTTTATCTGCCTGTTGATAATGAGCCAAGCGAACTCCGTTGGCACCGAGTTCGAGAATAAGCTCAATGTCTTTCTTATGATGCGCATCAGTCAGCGCAGGTCCCAGACCCTGCCATTCCTGGTGCCGGCAGACGCCGTGCAAATGATAAGGCCGACCATTCAAAAGCAAGCCTTTGTCTCTGTCCACCTTAAAAAACCGTAGACCTAACGGCTGCTCTATCCGGTCTAATGTATTCGACTGCAAATCTTCGATACGCACATCCATCTTATAGAGATAAGGGTCTTTTCTGCCGTTCCACAGGTGAGGATTATCTATGTGCATTTTCAAAACGCTTTGTGCCTGCTGGTTGCTTGTAAGGGAGACCTTCTCCTGTGCCTGTGCGACAGCTTTGCCCGTGTCGTCGAGCACGGCTGTTTTAACGAGCGCCTCAATCCTTTCGCCCTCTCGCTCGCACATCCATCCGAACTTTATCGAAGCGTCCCCGCCGTTCTCGTAGTATTCTATTTTAAGCGAAACCTCTTTTCCCTGCTCAAGTCGCAGCCGGCCCCATTTCTCGGTGGCTGCATGGTCGCCCCAATGGTCGATTATTAAATCATCGCCTATATACAGCTTCGAGCCATCATCACTTTCCAGGACGAATTTATACAGACCCGTGTATCGTGGTACAAACCTGCCCGTCCAGATTATGGAGAAACCGTCCGCCGGCGTATCTTCAAATGCAGAGCCCTTTCCAAAATCAAACGACACCTGCTCATCGAATCGAGCGTGTTTGGGCTGCCCGCTGAAATCTGGATTCGCAAAATACTCACCGTATAGTCCTTTGCCGTCTTTGTCCTTCGGGGATAAAAGCTCGGAAGTTTTGGTTTCAATAACGGCCGTTTTTTTGCTGTCTAAGAGCGTTACAACTTCTATATCCGCCTGTTTTTCTGAGACATTTACCGGCTTTATATAAACTCCGCTCGATGCGTAATCAAGCGGGCTGATACATAAATCATCCGTGCTGAAAATCGTAACCGGCCGATATATCCCCCCGAACAATGGATAAAGGTAAGTCCCCGAAGGCGCGACATCAACCTGCATAGAATTATCAACCCTCACCGATATACGATTGCGTCTGTCGAAACGAACATAGGATGTTGTCTCGAAACAGAACGCTGAATATCCGCCTTTATGTCCGCCCACGTAAGTGCCGTTGACAAACACATCCGCTGTAACCGAAACGCCTTCGAAACGAATGAAATGCCGTTTACCTTTTTGTTCCGTAGGCAAATCGAAGCTGCTGCGATACCATCCTATCCCCTGATAATAGTGGTCTCCCTTTGTTAGAACGTCTTTGGCGTTCCACGTATGCGGGACTTTTACATCCTCCCAGCCCTGCATAGAAATATCGTCTCTGCTTTCAGCGGCGCGTATATCCCCTTTATAAAACTTCCAGTCAATAAGCTTTAAATTGTCGCGATAATCCAACCTGTCGCGACGTGTCGCCTGTCGCGCCGAGTCTGCGACACGGCGGGCAGACACGGCGGAAAAGCCCTGCGAAAAAGCATTACCAGCTCCAAGAAGGACCACCAAAACCACGACAACATAAACTTTGACCTTCATTTTCCTAATCTCCTGATTTTATAATTGAGTTTTAGTTATTTAAAGTTATCGAAAGACCTCAACGGCTGTGTCGCACACTGTTTTATCACAACAGCATAATACATCAATATAAAACTCGTAGAAACAACTATATGTGGAGTTTCCCGCTTCGGTATGTTATAATCCCTTCTGTATAACAGCTTAAAAATGTATAAACAGGGCTCCATCTGGAAAGGGCATAAAATGCAAAAGACCACTTTCGCAGTTATAGTGGGAAACCGTGGATTTTTCCCGGATGCGTTAGCTAAGCAGGGACGTAAGGATATTCTTGATGTCCTTAAAAAAAATGGCTACAGCTACGTAGCTCTTTCAATGCAGGATACGAAATATGGTGCAGTCGAGACCTTTGAAGATGCCAAAAAATGCGCTGCGTTTTTTGCTAAAAATGCTCAAAAAATCGATGGCGTCATTGTAACGCTGCCGAATTTCGGTGATGAAAAAGGCGTTGCCGAGACAATCAAACGCTCCTGGCTTGGTGTTCCGATTCTGATTCACGCAGAGCCGGACGTGCCGGGTAAAATGAGCATAGCCGACAGGCGAGATTCTTTCTGTGGCAAAATCAGCGTTTGCAACAATCTCAGGCAGGCAGGCATTCCATATACACTTACACAATCGCACACTATTAAAATTACATCGCCTGAGTTCAAAAAAGAATTGGACGATTTTGCTTCGGTATGCAGGATTGTTAAAGGCCTCAACAACGTCAGGTTTGGCGCCATCGGCGCTCGCACCGGCGCATTTAATACCGTCCGTTACAGCGAAAAAATCCTTGAGCTTTCCGGCATATCGGTGGAGACGATAGATTTATCTGAAATCCTCGGCAAAGTGACGCTGCTATCTGATAAAGACAAGGGGGTCAAACGGAAGTTGGATGATATTAAGAAGTATACTTCGACCAGGTCAATTCCTGCCGATAAGTTATTGAAGATGGCCAAGTTCGGTTATGTGGTGGACCAATGGATTAAGGAAAACGAACTCAACGGCACAGCGATTCAGTGCTGGACTTCTCTGCAGGAATTCTTCGGAATAGTCCCCTGCACGCTTATGAGCATGATGAGTGAGTCTTTGATACCGAGCGCCTGTGAAGTTGATATTACAGGTCTATTGGGGATGTACATTTTGCAGTTGGCCGGCGGTACACCGAGCGCTATTCTTGACTGGAACAACAACTACGGCAACGACCCCGACAAATGTGTCTTGTTCCATTGCAGTAATCTCCCCAAATCATTCTTTAGAAGCTCGAAGATGGATTATCAGGAGATTATTGCCGGCTCTGTCGGCAAAGACAACACTTACGGCACAATTG
>CAZOQJ010000037.1:0-18762 GCA_964581905.1 uncultured Pirellulales bacterium | reverse complement strand
CGTCAAGGTCATTGGCGTCGAGATTGATGCTATTGAGCGGGGCGAAGACAGAGGTGTATTCAAAGAGACAATGAACCGCCTGGGAATCGAGATGCCGAAGAGCGAGCTTGCCTTTAGCGTTGAAGAAGCGGAAAAGATAGCCGATGAAATCGGCTATCCTATTATTATCCGTCCGGCTTACACGATGGGCGGAACCGGTGGTGGGGCGGTTTTTAATGTCGAGGAGCTGCGTATTGTCGCGGCTCGAGGTCTTTCGGTAAGTCTTGTTAATCAAATTCTGGTGGAGGAGTCTGTCCTCGGATGGGAGGAGCTGGAGCTGGAAGTCGTTCGCGATGCAAAAGGGCGGAAGATAACCGTCTGTTTCATTGAGAATGTGGACCCCATGGGTGTACACACGGGAGATTCCTACTGTACCGCTCCGATGCTTACTATCGATGAGAAATTGCAAAAGAAGCTGCAAAAATATTCTTATGACATTGTTGATGCCATTAAGGTCATAGGTGGTACCAATATCCAGTTTGCTCACGACCCTGAAACCGGACGAGTAGTCGTAATAGAAATCAACCCAAGAACATCCCGCTCATCGGCGCTTGCTTCCAAAGCCACCGGCTTTCCGATTGCTTTTGTTTCTTCATTGTTGGCTGGTGGGCTGACTCTCGATGAGATACCGTACTGGAGGGATGGAACGCTGGAAAAATATACTCCCTCGGGAGACTACGTTGTGGTTAAGTTTTGCCGTTGGGCTTTTGAGAAGTTCAAAGGCGTCGAGGACAAGCTCGGCACACAAATGCGTGCCGTCGGAGAGGTAATGAGCATTGGTAAGAACTACAAGGAAGCGTTTTTAAAGTCCATTCGTTCTCTCGAGACAGGACGTTACGGACTCGGCTTTGCAAAGAACTTTAATAAGCTCTCTCTTGACGAGCTATTGAACCTTTTGAGTGCAGCTACGAGCGAGCGACAATTTATTATGTACGAGGCCCTGCGAAAAGGTGCTGATATAGAAACACTTTTTGAAAAGACACGCATCAAGCACTACTTCATCGAACAAATGGCCGAGCTTGTTGAATTGGAAGAAAAACTTTTGAAGTATAAAGGCAAAATGCCTCCTGACAAACTCCTGATTCAGGCCAAGAAAGATGGCTTTGCTGATAAATACCTGGCTAAAATACTTGGCATTGCGGAAAGTCAAATCCGGCAGAATCGCACCTCACTGGGAATGGTGGAGGGCTGGGAGCCGGTTCCGGTAAGTGGTGTGGAGAATGCCGCATATTACTTCTCCACTTACAATGCACCCGATAAGGTTCAAACCTCCAAGAAACGCAAGATTATGGTTTTGGGTGGAGGCCCGAATCGTATTGGCCAGGGTATTGAGTTTGACTATTGTTGTGTTCACGCTGCATTTACTCTGCGGGACGAAGAATATGAATCGATTATGGTAAACTGCAACCCGGAAACTGTCTCTACGGATTACGATACTTCCGACAAGCTGTATTTCGAGCCGCTTACTGTTGAAGATGTACTGAGCATTTATGAAAAAGAAAAGCCGGAAGGTGTGATTGTTCAGTTTGGCGGCCAAACACCGCTTAATATAGCCGATGAATTGGCCCAGGCGGGCGTAAAGGTAATAGGGACTTCGCCTGAGACGATTGATTTAGCCGAGGACCGTGACCGTTTCCGGGCTGTGATGAAAAAGCTCGGCATCCCTCAGCCGGAATCTGGTATGGCCAGCAGTGAAGAAGAGGCACTCGCTATTGCCGAACGAATCGGCTATCCTTTGATGGTAAGGCCGTCCTATGTTCTCGGTGGAAGGGCTATGGAGGTTGTCCACGATGAGGACATGCTAAAACACTACGTCGCAAAAGCGGTCGAAGTATCGCCTGAAAGGCCCATTCTTATTGATAAATTCCTTGAAAACGCTATCGAAGCTGAAGCAGATGCCATCGCTGATGGAAAAGATGCATTTGTCCCTGCTGTTATGGAGCACATCGAGCTTGCCGGTATCCACTCTGGCGATTCTGCGTGTGTTATTCCGCCCACCAGCATACCACAGAAACACATTGACACTATCTGCGAATACACCAGAAAAATTGCGATAGAGCTGAATGTAATTGGGCTCATGAATATCCAGTATGCTATAGCTAATGATGTGGTATATATTCTTGAAGCAAATCCGCGGGCATCGCGGACTGTTCCGCTGGTCTCCAAGGTCTGTGGAATCTCGATGGCCCGATTGGCAACTCAGGTTATGCTTGGCAAAAAACTTTCTGAGCTTAATCTGAAGCATCGCAAAATTCCGCACTTTGGTGTAAAGGAAGCTGTTTTCCCATTCAATATGTTCCCGGAAGTAGACCCTCTTCTTGGGCCGGAGATGCGCTCCACGGGTGAGGTATTAGGCATGGCGGATTCATTCGGCCTTGCTTTTTTCAAATCTCAGCAGGCCGCCAAGCAGCAATTGCCTTCCGATGGAGCTGTCCTAATAACTGTAACTGCTGACGATAGGAAAGCCGCTCTCGAAGTTGCAAAGCAGTTTCAGAAACTCGGCTTCAAAATCAAGGCAACGGAAGGAACCCATCGGTATTTGACAGCTCATGGTGTCAAAAGTGAGCACATCCTCAAAATGCAGGAAGGCAGACCCAACATAGTGGATGCTATAAAAAATGGCGAGATTCAGCTTATTATCAATACCCCCGCAGGCAGGATAAGTAAGCACGATGATTCTTATATACGCAAAGCTGCCATTAAATACAGAATTCCTTATATAACCACAACTGCTGCTGCCGCCGCCTCTGCAAAGGGTATTGCCGCCCATCGAGATGGCTCGGCTCCTATGAGGTCATTGCAGAGTTATCATTCCGGCATTAAATAACCTTTTTGTAGTGAGCTTGTCGAACCTAGTCAGTTACCCAATAGAATCGACCCTTTTGTGGAGAATGCTCCTGCAACACAGGCCGTTAAAAGACAGGCCAGCGTCGCGGCGATAAGTGCCCGAATTGCAGCCTTTGATATGTTGCGGATTCTATCAGGGGCTAACGCACAAACACCCCCTACAAAAATCGCCATCGAGGCAAGGTGGGCAAATCCGCATAAAGCATAGGTAGTAATCACCGCTGAGCGCGGATGCTGCAGCAGGTTCTGCTCCAGCACAGTTGCCAAATCCTTATAAGCCACAACTTCCGTAACAATCAATCGCTCACCGATAATTTTGGAAACTACGCCGGCGTCATCTAATGGAATGCCCAGAATTATCGTAAACGGATAAAAGATATAGCCGAATATTGTTTTCAATGACAAGTCGGTATTGATGTTAAAAAGTAAATCAATTTTTGAGCCGACAGCAGATAAAACTAAATCCACAAGGGCCACTAACCCCAGAACAGCAATAAGTAGCGCTACAATCCCAAAAATCATTTTAACACCGGCGTTGGCCCCGTTGATTATCGCTTCAAAGATACTGCTGTCCTTTTCATAAAAAGCCGGAACGTTGATACCCAAAGTTTCCGGCTGCTCTTTCTCGGGGAAAATGATTTTCGACATTACAACTGCCGCTGGCGCAGAGAGCAAAGAGGCTGAGACCAGATGTCCTGCGATTGTTGGAAATACTTTTTGCAGACTAAATACGTATAGCGCCAAAACATTGGACGCGACCGTCGCCATCCCGGCAGTCAAAATGGTGCATAGCTCAGAATTAGTCATTCGATTAAGATATGGCTTGACGGTAAGAGCGGATTCAATCCCTACAAATATATTGCTCGATGCAACAAGGGACTCCGCACCTGATATTCTCATCAGCTTCGTAAATACGTAAGCAAACCCTCTTACAATCAGGGGCATAATTTTGTAGTAGTACAAAATCGAAATAAGCGCCGAGAAGAAAATAATCGTCGGAAACGCCTGAAAAGCCAGAATAAATCCCAGTGACTCTTCTCCTGATTCGTTTACCTGTCCCGGTGCAAGTGCTAATCTGCCGAAAACAAACTTTGCCCCCGCCGACGCTGAGTCCAGGACTTTTATAACAACGTCGTTAACTACCAAAAATACTTTAGCCCCTGCGGGCACAACGAAGATAAATATCGCGATTAATAACTGTAGCCCAATCCCCCAGCCGATAACCCTCCAGTTCATATTTCTTTTATCATTCGATAAGAGCCACGCAAAGCCAATCAGAACAAATATCCCCGCAAAACTAACAAGATTATAAATATCCATACCTTCTTCTTTTACTTTTGCTTACGCCACGTCATTGCGAGGAGTGAAGCGACGTGGCAATCTTATATTTAGCCCCACGCTTGTCCGCCGTATTTTTGGCGGGTTTTACGTGGGGTTTGCATTTATTTACCAAAGTGTATCTTGTAATTTTTCTGTTTGCAATGCAATCTTTGCCAGCTTCGGATAAGCTCTTAATAGTCCTTCAGGAACCGGCTGCTCTTGACCACTTAGAAGTGCTTTTAGCTCAATAGCATTGGCAAGTTCAGCCCCTCGAAAATGGTTGTTGGCAATAACCGTTAATGTCTCAAATGCTAAAGCGAGTCTGTCGATTCTATTTTTTATCTCTGCGATTTCATCTTCGTTATAATAGTAATCATAAGTCTCATCTCTGCCTGTGTCTTTATCAAACCATTTTTCTTCATTTCTGCCGTGCATCCGAAAATAGCCGTTTTTGCCGATTGTGCAGTCCTGCATATCAAAGGAGTTCCACGTCGTCGGATAATCGAGATTGCATACCGATACATCCAGTCCCTCAAAAAATTTTAGTGCGTCTTTTTCTTTCCACGATTTATGCCTTACTTCCACGGCCAGATTAAACACATCGGAGAGGCTCTTTGCTATCTTTGTTAGATGTTGCCGATTTTCTTTATTGTCGTCAAAGTCATATCTAAATTGCACAAGCAGGTGTTTTAACTTGTTTGTCTCCAGGAGTGGCTCAAAACCCTTATGAAACTGCTTTACCATTTCTTCGCTGATTTTACCTTGGTGTGTGAAGTCCCGATGTAGCTTTGCCGTAAAGAAAAAATCTTTACTTTTAGAAATGCTTTGTAACCACAATCTTGTATTTTTTTCCTCTGGAGGCCGGTAAAAGGTGTTGTTGATTTCAGTACAATCAATGAATCTACTTACATACTCAAGCTGGTCCATCTTCGCCCGCTCATACACAATCCCCCTCCAATCCGGATATGACCAACCTGCTATACCAATATAAATTTTGCCTTTGTTTTTTGATTGCTGTGAAAAACTATTCTTTTTATTGCTTATACCTTTCGTTTCATCCGCAATCTTATCCATACTCTGATACTACCCGTTTATAAATCAGAAACATAGCAATCAGTGCCGCGAAGCCGGTTGTCGTCACTCCTCGGGGATTCTCACCTCTTGTTTACACCTTGGACATCGCCCGATTTTCCCAGTATCCTTTCTGGCAAATTTGATTCTCTGCCCACATTGGCATCTAAATCGAATGTATTCATCTTGCGATTTATCTGGCACCCGCTGTGTTTTTTCTATCTCAACGCTGCTTTTTTCTGGAATCTTGACCTTGCTTTTACAGCTCGGACATAGCCCTGTTTTTCCTGCGTATTTAGCTGGCACTTTGATTCTTTTGCCACATGAACAGGTAAAATGAATAAATTCCTCTTTTGGTTTTTCTAAAATAAGTTGTTGAATCTCGGGTTCAACGTTGGTTTTTTTCTCCTCCAGTGGTATCGTTGCTGGTTCACTCGTTGCTGCATCACTGGTAGCATATTGTTGTTGCCAGGGTGCTAAGTCTCTTCTTACTTCTTCTTTATCTGATTTTTCTCCACTGATTAGTTGTAGTAGCGACTTTTCATAGTGCTCCATAGTCACCCACTTTAATTTTAGCAGTAGAATTGCTAATCCGGCCCCGCTAACAAAGCCCCCAATATGTGCATAATAGGCTATATGGCCTGTGTCTCTTAATGCTCCCCATATATCGAAAGCGAACCACATTAGAATCAACCAGAAGCTTCTAACAGAAAATGTTTTGACATAGGGACGAATCATAAGTGGAAACCAGAATATCCACAAACAGCTTAGCTCATTTTCGGGAAAGAAAATAAGAGACATACCAACAATGCCATTTATTGCACCGCTTGCTCCAATCGCGGTACCACTAGTAAATAGCAAGTGGCTAATCGCTGATATCAGGCCAAGTCCAACATATACCGGTAGGTAAGAAATATTGCCGATCTTTGAACAAACCGCATTTCCAAAAACCCACAAGAAAATAAGATTGCCTATCAGATGGATAAAGCCTCCATGCAGCCACATATGCCCAAACAAACCCTTTAGTCTCCAACCTTTTAACACAAAACTGTATATTGTCGTCTTTTCTAACATGCTTTCTTTGGCATGTTTTAGTGCGTCGATTGGTGGTTCTCCTTCAGCTACGCGCTTATTAAATTCCTCTTTAATCTGTTGATCGAGCTTTGGCTGCTCTAATACTTGTAAGCCGAATACCAAAATTATCGCTGCGAATACTATCCAGCTCACCACCGGTTGATGGTCAAACGGAACATCTATTCGATAAGGTATAAGCATGCTGTTACTCTCCGCAAAATAATATCAACTGGGAGTGTTTCGTAGACCTGTCCAGCCGGTAAACTATTTTTACCCTGGTTTCCATAGCAATACTTTATGTCTTTTACCACCCAAAATCAAGGATTCTCGAACCGTTATTATGGTGTCTCTGTTGTTTTTACTTTTTGTCTTCAAGTGCGTTTTTGGCCTTTTTGAAAATATTTTTCTTTAGTGGGCAGGAAAGGTCTGCGTCACTAACGATATTTAGAAAGCGCTCCTTGTGCTTGTCGGTAAAATCTTGTCCTTCTTTCAGCACACAATATACTTCATATAATGCTTGAAAATATATCACTGAAAGTTCCACAGCAACTTGCCAGTGTTTTAAGTAATCCACATCTTTTATGTATTTCTTGCACATCCCCTTGTCGCAACCGTTCCTGCGATAATCTTCTGCTGCCTCCTTGTATGGGCCGCGTATCAGGCATATCCTTAGAATCAGCAGCAGGTTATCAGCTGAATTTTCTATTTTATCTTCCTCTGGAAATGTCCCGTATGTCTCAGCGAAGCCTCGCTGCAGAAAGTAACGGAACCAGTCCTCGCTGTTACGAAATGTTGCTCCTTTCACGCAATCTACCCACTTGTGGAACTTCTGCTTAAGAAAGTCATATTTTGCCCCGAATTTTTTCTCCTCGCGATAAACCTCCTGGTAGAGAAAGTAGTCCTGAAAGACTTCGCACTTGCGATGTTCCCTTCGATTTTCTCCGCTTCGATAATAAGGACCCGCCACACTGTTCACAACAGGATGAATTATCTGGTCGGCTGCAATATGGGTCAGGTGTCCTGCGATATATGCTAATTTGCGTATGTCGTCGTCCTCAAGTTTAGTCTTGCCGTTTTTTCTTATAATATCGCTGAACATAATTTCCAATAACTTCAAAGGAAATACATTCGGCTGATGTGAGTGCAGATGATATGACCACAGCGTTACACCTTTTGCCTGAACGAACTTATCAAAAAACAAATCCTTTAGCAATCTCCATCTTTTTACGTAGTAATACAGGTCAGGCCCGATGCTGCCGAGATTTAAGTATGCCCGACAGTTTCTCACCGAAGTATCATCCAGCATATCTGCGAACTGTTTGAACTCTTCAATACCCTTATCCCTTAGCTTTTGAATCGCCTTATGGGCGGTTAGCATATGTACTATATTTGCCGGCATAGCTTTTACCCCCTTTACATTTCTTTAACATATTAAACGAAAATCTCAGCCCAATTCGTGGCTATATTTTCTCCCCGAATTTTGGGCGAACGAAGACTGGAGACGAAGGGAATCGAACCCTCATTTCCGCGATGCGACCGCGGCGTGTTCCCGTTACACTACGTCCCCTGATTCTTTTTTTAACCAGTCCCCAAGGGACCAGTTACTAAACTTAAAACTGCCATTTATCAAAGCACACAATTTTTTCTATTGGCTCACGATTTGCCTCTCTTGGCTTTTCAGCAGGATAACCGACTGTCATCAGCTCAATTATATTTATATCGGCTGGAATATCCAATATTGCTCTGACTTTTTCCGTATCGAACGAACCAATCCAGCAGGTACCCAATCCTAACGTTGTTGCCTGCAGGGCGATATGTTCCAGCGCGATAGATACGTCAATAGGCGCGACCGCCTGCCTACATCGCATCACTTCATCGCTAACGCTGCACGCTGCAATAATCACTCCCGCCTTACTAAAAACTTCCGGCCGATTTGTGCAATCCGCCACCTTTTGTTTTGTTTGCTTTTCTGTTACCACTACGAACCGCCAATCCTGCAGGTTTTTTGCCGATGGTGCCAGCCGAGCTGCCTCGAAAACACTGTCGAGCTTATCCTGCTCAATGGGCTTGTCCTGATATGCCCTGCACGAGTATCTTTTGCAAATGGCTTCAAAAACTGTCATAACAACACCTCAAATTTTAAAATGCTGTGAAAAAATCGTATTAAAATATCATTGCGAGCCCCCTTCTTGCTTTCGCAATCGCCGGGATGGCTTACGCCAGAAAGCAGGGGGCGTGGCAATCTCTTACCTGCCAAGAATATAAAATATCGAAGGTATTGACGCAAGAGCCAAAAATGTATATCTTATAATCAGATTTGGGGCGATTAGCTCAGTTGGCTAGAGCACCTGCTTTACACGCAGGGGGTCATAGGTTCGAGTCCTGTATCGCCCATTATTGTTATATATTGTGCAAGGTCAGCTATGCAGATAAAATTACAGTTTTTAGGTGCGGCTCAGAATGTTACGGGTTCTCGCCACTTATTGCAGGCCAACGGAACCAATATTCTTGTAGATTGCGGGCTTTACCAGGAACGCCAGTTCAAGTCGAGAAACTGGGACCCATTTCCGATACCGCCAGAGAGTATTGATGCAGTTCTTTTAACCCATGCACATCTGGACCATTGCGGCTTATTGCCAAAGCTGGTCCGTGAGGGTTTCAAAGGTAAAATATATTGTACCGCTGCCACCTCGGAGATTGCACAGATTATATTGCTTGATTCCGCCCACTTGCAGGAAGAGGACGCCGAATACAAGCGCAAAAGACACGAGCGTGAAGGCCGAAAAGGCCCTTACCCGGAAATACCACTTTATACTGTAGAAGAGGCGCAAGCCAGTTTCCAGCACTTCAAACCCGTAGAGTATAAAAAGACGATAGATATTGCAAACGGTGTTGAAGCGACTTTTTATGATGCGGGTCATGTCCTCGGTTCTTCGATGATAAAGGTCAAGATACCTTTTAATGGTCAAAGCAGGTTTGTATTGTTTTCCGGCGACGTAGGCAGGCCGGATAGACCCATTGTTAGAGACCCATCCTGTATCGACCAGGCAGACTACGTGCTTATAGAATCTACTTATGGTGACAGAGTACATCAGGACGTTGAAGATACAAAGAAAACGATTGCCGAAGTTATCAATTCCACGAAAAAAGCAGGCGGTAATGTTATCATCCCCAGCTTTGCCCTCGAGCGCTCGCAGGAAGTTTTGTATTACATAAATGAGTTGCTGCTTGAAAATAAAATACCGCATTTGACTGTCTTTCTGGATAGCCCAATGGCTTCGCGTATCACAAAGGTCTTTCAAAAGCACAGAGAATTATATGACAAAGAGATGGCCGAGTACATCAGGCAGAATGAGTCGCCGTTTAATTTTCCGGGCCTGAAAATGACTGGAACCACCGACGAGTCAAAGGCCATTAACCACATAAAGGAACCGGTTATTATTATAGCTGGCTCAGGTATGTGCACCGGCGGAAGAGTGAAGCATCATCTCGTCAATAATATCACCGGCCCAGAGAACACAGTAATGTTTGTCGGATACCAGGCGATTGGCACGCTTGGCAGACGTATCGTTGACGGCGAAGAGAAGGTCAGAATCCTCGGCCAGGAATATCCGGTCGAAGCAAGAATCGTACAGGTAGGGGGCTTTTCATCTCATGCCGATAAGAACGAGCTGTTAAAATGGCTGAATTGTTTGGGCAAACCACCTAAAAAAATCTTTGTTGTTCATGGTGAGTCTGATAGTGCGCATCAGTTTGGTAATTTTATCGGAGAGAAAACCGGCTGGCAGGTAGCTGTCCCTGCCTATCAGGATAAGATTATCCTCGATGGTTAAAACATATTTAGCCCCCAGTTTTACTAGGGGTTGTTTTCTTCCGTCCGGCAAGGTAACTGATGAGTATCCCTAATTCAAAAAGCAAATACAGCGGTATAGCCAGGGTTATTTGAGAGACCACATCAGGCGGCGTGGCAATTGCTGCTACTATAACGATAAGCAAAAGTACATATTTTCTTGACCTGCGTAGTGCCTCGATAGAGACCAGTCCCGTCCTGTTCAAAAAGAAAATGGCTATTGGCGTTTGAAAGCCGATGCCGAAGACCAGCATGAGCGTGGTCACAAAAGATATATATTTCTGCAGGGTCCAGCTTGGGGTAACGTCAATGAATGTGCCGAACTTCAGGAAGAAACGCAGAGATATCGGGGCTACTATATGTAGGAAGAACAGTGCTCCGGTAACAAATAAAATCGCTGAAAAAGGTACTGCAAGGTGTATGTATCGTTTCTCTTTGGGATAAAGGCCGGTAGCTACGAACATCCACAGTTGATAGAATATCCAGGGCGATGATATTATCAGCCCGGCAATCATTGCTATCTTCATATACACGATGAATGGGTCAGCCGGTGCCAGTACAATCAATGTCATCTCCGGCATCACTTTATTGTGGGGGTAATAAATGAACGTTCTTACATAATTAAAGAAAAAGGGAATCAGACAAATAATAACAGCCAGCAACATTCCGCCCAGTGCGAAAAACAAACGCATACGCAGCTCTTCGAGGTGGTCGCCTATACTCATTGTGCGGTCGGGGGGGGCATGTTTGTTCCTGCGTGTTTTGGCCTTGGTTACGTTGTTTTTGGTATCGCCCATCTTGGAGATTGATTATTGATTATTGATAATTAGGCTTGGAGGTTGCCTTTATCAATAATCAGTCAGAGCCCGTAGTGTTGTCTTCGTTTAAACCGGCTGCATCCTTGACTTCGTTTACCACATTGTCTTTAATTCTTCTGGCCTCATCTGCGATTTCATCCTTGGTTTCTTCTGCTTCGTGCACACCTTTTTTGAACTCGGTCAGGCTCTTGCCTAAACTGCGAGCAATTTCCGGCAGTCGTCTGCCGAATACCAGCAAAGCAACCACAAGGATAACCAGCAGCTCTGGCCAGCCGGGCGTCCATGCTAAAATATTCTGCGTATATTCGGTCATTTCAGTCTCCTTATTTTCTTTGTCGGCCAATATTATAACTTGGCGCCGGTGGTCTTGTCAATACCGTTGAAAATGGTGATTGGTTAAATGGTTACATGAAGTGGCGGTAGTCCACAGGATGCCTTATGATGCTAAATAATCACCATTTATCAGTTATCAGCATTGCTGGTTACCGTATCAATTTGTCAATTATGGGTTAGCGAAAATTATTTATGCCCTAAGGAGCATAAGCGCTTTAATGATAAACACTTACGCTTTTAAAGAGCGTTTTTCCTTGCTTTTGGTGTTCATTTTTGCTATCATAGCTTCATAGTAAGTTAGAAACATTTGTTTATGGGGTAGGTGATGAGCAAATTTTATTACGAAACTTGGCTTCCATTTACATTTACCAAAAGACGGATTTTGATTTTGGCAATTGCAAGTTATATCGCCTTGTGTTAAAAGGGCGTTTGGCCTTTTACTCTTTTTTACCGCTTGGTTTTGGGCGGTTTTTTTATGCGCACTTATACTGTTAAATATTTGACAAGGCCTCTATTTTACGGTAGGTTACAGTTTTTTAGTTGTTGCTCGTAAGCCTGCCCTGAGATTGTCGAAGGGGCGGTGTAAATACTTAGCCCCCAGTTTAGTGGGGCTTTATTTGGCCTTGCGAAAACATGAGGCTTAAATGTGGCGGATATATAAAATGATAATAGTTACTGGTGGAGCCGGCTTTATCGGTTCGGCATTAATAGCGGCGTTAAATAAAAGGGGAACTACCGACATTCTGGTAGTGGACGAGCATGATAAAGCTCAGAGTAAAAATCTTGTAAATCTTTCCTTTACTGATTTCGCCGACAAAAAGGACTTTCTGAAAAAAGTTGATAACAACAAAGTCAACTCACGCATTGAAGCCGTGTTTCATATGGGGGCGTGCTCGGATACAACAGAGACGGATGCTATATACCTTAGGAAAAATAACTACGGATACAGTAAACACCTGGCCCAATGGGCAGCCGCTGCAGGTATTCGCTTTATCTACGCCTCGAGTGCAGCCACCTACGGCGATGGCTCAGCCGGTTTTAGTGATGACCAGGAGAAATTCGAGAACCTCAAGCCAATGAATTTGTATGGACGCTCGAAGCAGCGGTTCGACATGTGGGCAAAATTGCATGGACTGCTGGATCGTATTGTTGGATTAAAATACTTCAATGTCTTTGGGCCGAATGAATACCATAAGGGCGATATGCGAAGTTTTTGTTTAAAGGCCTATGAGCAGATAAATAAAACCGGAAAAGTTAGATTGTTTAAATCTTATAAGCCCGAATTTGTCGACGGCCAGCAGATGCGTGATTTCATTTACGTTAAGGATGCTGTGGATATGACGCTGTTTTTCCTCGATAATCCAAAAGCAGGGGGGCTGTTCAATATCGGTACCGGCAAGGCCCGCACCTGGAACGATTTGGTAAGCGCGGTCTTCAATGTTATGGGTAAAAGTGTGAATATCGAATATATCGATATGCCGGAACCTATCCGTAACCACTATCAATACTTCACGCAGGCCGACATGACCAAACTCCACAAAGCTGGCTATAATAAACAAACCACTTCCCTTGAAGACGCAATTAAAGACTACGTCCAAAACTATCTGCAAGAAGATGGATACTTAACCGGTACTTAGCAATAATAGTTTCTCGAAGTAAGCTTCTAATGCCATTTACACCATATCATTTTGGGCCGAGCGGGTTTGTCGGGCTGGTTTTCAGAAAGTGGCTCGATATACCCGTATTTATGCTGGCTAATGTCATCGTTGATATAGAAGTTCTCTATTGGGACAAATGGCCCAAGCACCGCTACGTTCACACACTCTTAATCGGTGCAGCAGCAGGTATCCTCTGGGGTATCGCTGCGTATCCTCTCCGGCGTCTTTTCAAAAAAATAATGCAGTTTTTTCGCCTGCCGTATCAGACCTCCCTCTTAAAAATGCTCATCTCCGGCGTGCTTGGAATTTGGTTTCATTTGTTCATTGATGCGTTTTATCACTGGGATGTGCGTCTGTTCTGGCCGAGTGGTATAACACCGCTGTATGGATTGATAAGCAAGCGGCATGTAGAAGCTATATGTCTTGCTTGTTTTGTTCCGGCTTTTATTGTGTATGCAATCGCCGTATTATCATCCATACAAAAAAACAAGCCCAAAAAGTAAGTCCTGTGTGGATTTCCTGTCACAAATAGCAGTTTCAGAGTGATTGTTGATTATTTTCTGCGGATATATTATAATCTCGGCCGTTTATTTAATAGATTCAATTAATGGTGAGCAAGGTCGAACTATCTATGGCAGAGACGACTAAAAAACAGGTTGAAATTCTAAAACGCGGCACGGTGGAAATCTACAGTGAGCAGGAGCTTGCTGAAAAGCTGATTGAGGCCGCTAAAACCAGCAGGCAGTTGCGAATTAAGCTCGGCCTGGACCCGACTTCCCCGGATATTCATCTTGGCCATACGGTCGTTCTGCGGAAGATGAGACAATTCCAGGACTTAGGCCATAAGGCGGTTCTTATCATCGGCGACTACACAGCCCGGATAGGTGACCCTTCCGGCCAGGATTCAACCCGCCCGATGCTTTCGCCGCAGCAAATCGAAGACAATGCGAAAACTTATTTTAACCAGGCAGGTAAAATCCTCGATACATCAGATGATAAGCTCGAGATCAAATATAATAGTCAGTGGTTTGAGGGGCTTAATTTGATGGACGTACTTCATCTGGTATCAAAGAAAACAGTGGCTCAAATGCTTCAGCGCGACAGCTTCAAAAAGCGTTTCCGGGCTGAAGAAGATATTTTTGTGCACGAATTTCTCTACCCGCTTATGCAGGGCTACGACTCGGTTGTTGTAAAAAGCGATGTCGAATTGGGTGGCACCGACCAGACATTTAATAATCTTGTCGGCAGAGATATTCAAAAAGCATACGGACAAAAACCACAGGTTGTAATTACTATGCCAATCCTCGTAGGTCTGGATGGCAGGGAAAAAATGAGTAAATCCAAAGGCAATTACATCGGCGTAACCGACCAGCCGAGCGATATGTTCGGCAAGGTTATGAGCATCTCTGATGATATGATGGAAAATTACTTCACGCTTTTAACCAACCTGCAAAAGGAGAAAATATCTGAGTTGGTTAATCCCGAAAAAAGTCACCCCAAAGAGTCAAAAGTACTGCTTGGAAAAGCTATTGTAACTGATTTTTACGATGAGCAAACTTCCAACCGTGCCGCCGGCGAATTCGACAAAATTTTTGCTCAAGGCCAGTTGCCGGATGAAATTTCAGAGGTCCGAATTTCTGCCGAACTGATTATGGCCAGCAAGCTTTTACTTCATTGCAAACTCGTATCTTCAGGCGGCGAGGCCAAGAGAATGATAAAGCAGGGCGGTTGCACAATCGACAGCCGAAAAATCTCTGACCCTAACGAGCAGATTACCCCCACTGATGGTATGGTCATCCATGTCGGCAAAAGAAAATTCGCAAGATTAAAAGTGAACAAGAGTTAGGCATTGCGAGCATTGCGAGTCTGTCCTCCCTCGTCTTTTTGTACTCCATGACTGCTCGTCCTTCCTTTGCCTGCGTAGATTATTACTCCTGTCGGGCATTTACTCATTGCGGTCTCTGCTTGCCCGCCATCTGTGTGGCGGGTTTGTTCTGTTGGTTGATACTTTGCATAATCTACGCGGGCTAAATTATCCTCCACCGTGAAAATATCGCTTTGTTTGGCACACACACCACAGCCGATACAGCCGACCTTGCACATTGTCTTTGTCACCTTGCCCGCCTCTCTGCTTCTGCATGCCACTACCATCATGTTTTCTTGTGAGAATGGTATCATCTCTATAAGGTTCCTCGGGCAGGCCTTGGAGCAGGCGCCACAACCCGTACATTTCTCGTAGTCGATGATGGCCAATCCCTCAACAATATGAAGGGCATCAAACTTGCAAGCTTTTACACAGTCGCCAAAGCCAAGACAGCCGAACTTACACGCCTGTACGTTAGCCAGAGCATTTGCCGCAAGGCATGTTTGTATGCCTTGATATTTCGCATGAAAGGTCTTGTCAGCCGTGTGCGCTTTGCAGTGTACAATTGGCCTTTTGATTGGCCCTGACTCACTTATTTGCAGGTTTAATATACTCGCAATTTTATTTGATGTTTGCGGACCGCCCGGTGCGCATTTGCCAAGCAATTCTCCCGGATTTGCCAGGACCGCCTTTGCATATTGGCCGCAACCCGCAAAGCCGCACCCGCCGCAGTCGAGGTTCGGCAGCACCTCACGGATTTGTTCTATCTTCGGGTCAACCTTGACCTTTAGCTTTTCGCTTGCTATCAAAAGCACAACTGCAAAGCCGCTGCCCAGACCAAGCATCGTCAGCCCCGCAGGCCACGCATCACTCCATAGTTGATATATATCAGCCAAAATCATCTTATCATTCCCGCGAAGCCCATAAAGGCCAGTGCCAGCAGCCCAGCCGTAATAAGGGTAATCGGTGCGCCTTTCAGGCACTCCGGCACATCTGCCAATTTTAGATTCTCGCGTATCCCCGCCATAATACAGATAGCCATAGTAAATCCAATCCCTGCTCCGAAGCTGAGTACCACTGCTTCGAGCAGGTTATCGATTCCCCACAGGTTTATAAACAAACACAGCCCCAGTATCGCGCAGTTCGTGGTTATCAATGGCAGAAATATACCAAAGCTCTCGTATAGCGAAGGGAAGAACTTGCGAACATACATTTCAACCAACTGTACTGCCCCTGCGATAACCAAAATAAAACAAACATATCGTGTAACTTCCAGATTCCAATGGATAAGTATCAGATTGTCGATAAGCCACGTCAGCGTCCCGCTCAGGGTAACGACGAATGTCACCGCCATCCCCATCCCGAACGCCATATCGATTCTGCCGGATACTCCGAGATACGGACAGATACCGAGAAACTTCGTAAAGACAAGGTTGTTGATTAGAACAATCGATATAAAGCCGACAATTAAAGCATTGACTGTATCCATATATCTTATCCTTTGGCTTGTTTTTTAGTGATGATATTAACAAGTCCCAGCATCAATCCCAAAGTTATAAAAGCTCCTACCGGCATGCTCATTGCAGCCCAGGGCACGAACCAGCCGCCTTGCGACTGCAAGTTGAGAATCGGAATTTCGAAGATAGCGCCCGTCGAAAGAATTTCTCTTATGCTTGCCAAAACGCACAATGTAACTGTAAAGCCGGCTCCCATTCCCATCGCATCGATAATGCTTATGCCTAATGTGTTTTTACTTGCGCAGGCCTCCGCGCGGCAGATGATAATGCAGTTGACAATAATCAATGGTACGTAAGGCCCGAGCCGGGCGCTCATTTCCGGCAGAAATGCCTTCAAAAACAAATCCGCTATAGTTACAAACGTTGCTATTGTCACTGTGAACATCAATATCCGCAGGTGTGGCTTAAGAAGGTTTCGTATTAAACTGACCACAATATTGCTGCACAGAAGTACAAAGACCACACTAAGTCCCATCGTAAGGGCCGGCTTGACCGCCACCGTAACTGCAAGTGTAGGGCACATCCCCAACAGCAGCCGAAACACCGGATTCTCACGCCACAATCCACGAATCAGCGTCTCTTTATAAATGCCTGCTTGCGCTTTGCTCTTATTTGTCATTCGTGACTAAACCTCTGCTCTGCAATTGCTTTTTGACCTGCTCAACATAATGATTTATTATTTTAACTACCGCTTCACTACTCACCGTAGCGCCGCTTATCGCCACAATTTCGGAGTCTATGACTTTGGGATTGCCCGTCTTGGCAAGTTTAAGCTGTTCAGCCGGTACACCGAAAAACTGGTTTCGGTAATAGGGCAGTTTTATCTGGTCGCCGAATCCTGGAGTCTCATTGCTCGAAAGTAGACCGAAGCCCATTATCTTTTCAAAGCCCGCATCGACCGTCAGCACAATCTTTATTTTGTCCGCAAATCCCGACCCTTCGCAGCTGAATGCCCAGCCGACGCACTTGCCGTCAGCATTTATGGCTTTCTTGATATCTATGTTTATCTTTTTACCCTTGGCGGATTGAACTTCGGCTTTTTCTATGGCCGTTTCAAAACTCACTGCTTCGGTAAGCATCTCCCTGGCAATGGTTTCGAACTTATCTTCTTCGTTTTGCTGTATTCTGTCTAACCAGGCCGCGTTCGCTGCTGCTATCAGCAGGCCAAAGCAAAAAGATGCAACAATCAGCAGCCAGCTCTGTTGAAAAAAGGTTTTTACCCTAAACACTTGGCTTACCTCCTGCTGGAATCCACTTACAGAACCTGTCAATCAAGGGCGTCACAGCATTCATCAAAAGAACTGAATACATTACTCCTTCCGGATATTCTCCGACTATTCTTATAAGTATCGTTATCAACCCGACTCCGATGCCAAAAATCCACATTCCTTTCGCCGTCAAAGGAGCGGTAACAGGGTCGGTCGCGATAAAAAATGCGCATAGTAACAGACCGCCGCTGGTTAAGTGAAACATCGGCTGAGCATATTTTTCAGGAGCGCTCAGATAAAAAATCCCTGCAAAGGCAACTGCCGATACGATTACTGCAAAGGGAATGTGAATGTTGATTGTCCGTCTTATCAATAAATACAGCCCACCGATTAATAGTGCAATTGCGCTTGTCTCTCCCAGGCATCCACCAACCTCGCCTGTGATTGTTGCTTTTAACTGTTCATTAACAGCTTTAGTTTCGCTTTTGCCTTTTATGACCTCTTTACTCCACGCCAATGGTGTCGCCTGTGTCCTTGCGTGTATCGTATTTTCTGGTGCAATTTTGGACATCGCAGCATCGAGTGGGGCCGGCACCGTCCACGTTGTCATCAATGCGCCGAAAGAGACTGTAAGAAATGCTCTGCCTGCCATAGCCGGATTGAATATATTGGCGCCGAGTCCGCCGAAAACCATTTTGCCTATTGCTATGGAAAATACGCTGCCGATTACTGCCGCCCAGACAGGCAGTCTCGGCGGGAGCGATAGCGCAAGGATTATACCGGTTACGATGGCGCTATAGTCACCGAGCGAGTTTTCTTTTTTACGAATCACATTGCAAAGCCATTCGGTTGCCATTGCTGAAATAATACAGGTTGGTATTAAGATAAGTGCCCAGTTCCGAAAGTAATAGACAGCCGCCGCCATAGCAGGAATCAGACCGATTATGACATCTATCATCACGCTGCGAGTTGATAGATGCTCACTTATATGCGGCGAACACGATACTCTCAAGTCTCTCAGCATTACCTACCTTCTATTTTCTTTGTGCCTTGGTGTTTTCGTGGCAAAAATCCTTGTCATTTCGGCATCTTTTTCTTTTGTCTTGCAAGGGTTATTTTACCTGTTTTTATATATCCTGTTACTTCTATATTAGCCGGGCAGA
>CAZOQJ010000036.1:0-18965 GCA_964581905.1 uncultured Pirellulales bacterium | reverse complement strand
TTTCCTGCGTCAGGTCTTCGCTAACCTGGTGATTATGGCCAAGCCGTCTCATATACAAATATATCTGCTGGTAGTATAAATCAACAAGCTCTGCTGCTGCTGCACGGTCGCCACGCCTCAATCGGGAAGCAAGCAAATCCATCTTTTGTTCCTGATTTTCGCAGTTCCTGTCGGGATTTTGCTGCACATTTATAAGATGCGCAAGTTCTGCTGTCTGTTCCGTAAATTTTACCTTTTTTGACATTATTTTCACCCGGGTTAGCTAAAGACAGTATAGCAAAAATCTGGCTTTTTTACAACATTAAAAGCCGGTTAACAAACTGCCGCTGCATGATGAAGAATTGTTAAATACATTGGTTTCGTTATAATAATCCCATGTAACTTTGCCTAAGGGAGGTAAAAAATGAAACTATATCTTGCCCAACATGCAAAAGCAGCTTCGCAGGAAGCGGACCCACAAAGACAATTGACTGAAGAGGGTCTGCGAGATGTGCGGAAAGTTGCTGAATTTATAAGGCCTCTAAATTTATGTGTTGATTATTTGTGGCACAGTGGAAAGAAACGAGCTGAACGGACCGCCGAAGTTCTGGCTGATGCTATAAAGATAAACAAAGAGCACGCCGCACGCGACGGCCTTGGTCCAAATGATGATGTTGCCGCGTTAAAGGATGAGATTCTTTTAAGCAAAGAGAATGTAATGGTTGTGGGGCACTTGCCTTTTTTGAGCAAACTAACATCGTTACTTTTAGCCGGCTCTGAATCAGCTAATACGGTTGCCTTCAAGCAGGCAGGCATTGTTTGCCTGAACCGCTCCGACGAAAATCGATGGCAGGTTGAATGGATGGTAATAGCAGAGCTTATTGACTGAAAGAACCGAATATGGAATCTTCACCAATCAGTATCGGCTCATTCAGCAAAACAGTGCAGAAGCTGTGGGGAATGATGAATCCGTGCATACTTTGTCCGCGCAAGTGCAAAGTCAACCGGAGTAAGGGGCAAATTGGTTTTTGCGGCATTGCCGCTCTGCCTGTTGTCAGTTCCGTTGGCCCGCATTTCGGCGAGGAATCTGTGCTGGTCGGCGCAGGCCTGCCTCGGCGAGGCCGAGCATCGACGGGAGGGTCAGGGGCAATTTTTTTTGCCGGCTGCAACCTGGGCTGTATCTTTTGTCAAAATTTCGATATCAGCCATCTTCGCCACGGCCGCCAGATAACCATTGAGCAATTGGCTCAATCTATGCTGGAGCTACAAAATTATGGTTGCAACAATATTAACTTTGTTACACCAACTCACGTTATACCAGCTATTGTGGCGGCTCTTGAACTGGCCAGAAAAAAGGGCCTGAAACTGCCGACCGTTTATAATACCGGCGGATATGACTCAGTCGAAACACTCAAGCTGCTGGATGGCTTCATAGATATTTATATGCCGGATATGAAGTATTCAGACCCAGCGGTCGCAAAGGAGCTTTCTTCAGCGTCGGATTATCCGCAGGTGAACCGGCAGGCGGTGAAAGAGATGCATCGTCAGGTGGGCGATTTGCATTTGGAAGATGGCTTGGCTAAAAAAGGGCTTTTAGTGAGACATTTAGTTTTGCCGGAGAATTTGGCGGGGAGCTTCGAGATTATAGATTTTTTAGCCGAGAATATTAGCCCGAAAACCACAATCAATGTAATGGACCAGTACCGACCCTGTTACAAAGCTTCCCTCTACCCCAAAATAAACCGCAGACCTACTCTACAGGAATTCTCATCCGCCCGCCAATACGCCCTCCACAAAGGCCTGAACATCCTTCTGTGACCCGTTTTTCTTTTACCACAGAAATTTTTCGCCACAAAGGCACCAGGACACGAAGAATCTATGTCTTTTTTATTTAATTCTAAAATCTCTTGGTGACTTTGTCCGGCTACGGTTCGTGCCTTCGCCGAGACGAGTGTCTTCGTGGCTAATGCCTCCATCGTCCTTCGTCAATTCACGGGGTTACGACCCCACCTACAGCTTTTTATTATTAGCAATTACACTATTTATTGGAACGATAATCAAAGATTTTTTTAGGGAAATTTGATGCTTGATGGTAGTGCTTGCGATACGCTTCTCGATTAGAGGACCATGGATACGAACATCGAGCATCCAGTGTCGAACTCCTGCCTTCCTTCGCAATATCACAAGAGTAACCAAAAACATCAGTTACGCCCGAGGCTAATACGCCTCGTCACCTTGTTCTTCCACATCCTCCTGTGGTTCTTCAGATGGCTCTTCACTCGGCTGTTCTTCTATCTCCTCCTCTGCCTCTGCCTGTTCTTCAAGCTGCTGGATAGCTGTCCGCAGCTCTTCGTTTTCTTGTTCAAGTTCCTGGACTTTTTGCGTTTTCTCTTTTAACTGGGCCTTTAGACTCTCAACCACCACCTGTGCCTCTTGTGCCTTAGTGAGAGCAGTCTTTAACTGCTCTGTAAGCACGTTAATCTGTTCTTGTAACAGTTCTTGATTTTTGGGAGCATCAGCAAATGCTTTACTTACATTTGACAGCTTTTCTAAGACCTTGGACACATTTTCCTGCAGTTGGTCTCTTTCATTTCGGGCCTGTTCCAGCAGCGCATTTGTCTTTGCCAATTGGGCTTTTGCCTTTTCCAGTTCGATGCGTGCTTCGTCTCTTTCTTTCGCTGCCTTACTACAACCTGCAAATACAGTCAGGCAGATAGGTATCAGCACCAGCACAGAGAATATTTTAGCTTTTCCCATTTTCAATCCTTTTCTTTACTTGAAATGAATTGTTATTTGAAAATCTTACTCCACTTTCTCTGGGTTCTACCTTCCCAACCTCGCTTATGATATACGAAACTGACTATTAAAGGCAGAACACTGGTTGCCTCTGCAAAAACCATCTGCTCATATACATTGTCCACCTTACCCCAGGAGCTGGCCTCTCTGAATGTGGAACCTGAACAGCCGCCGTCTCTGACATCGGCTACGGTAATCTGCACAGCGTATTTGTGCATCTGGATGGGCTTGCCGAGAATTTCAGCACAAATGACCGTGTCCTGGGCAAAGTTCTTGGGAACGCCGCCGCCAATAATAAATAATCCTGAAACAGGAGATTTAATCTTGATATCTGTCAGCTCCCTGAAGTCCTTAACTGAGTCGATGCTGATGTGGCTGTCCGGCCTTTGCTCCTGATGCTTTACCAGACCGAAGCCGGCGCTGGAATCCGAAAAAGCAGGGCAAAATATCGGGACATCATTTTCATACGCCAGTTGTACCAGAGAACCCGGTTTTTTTGCATTTTCAACGAGGTATTTACCCATTTCCCTGATGAAATACCTTGAGGAATAGCAGCCCGGCTCAAGCGAATCAGCTATTTGTCTGATTGTGTCATCGCAAATCTGTAGCTGCTCTTCATCGATGAAAGTATCATATATCCTGTCTATATAAAGCTCTCTTAGTTTTTTATCATCGACAGAGGCGCTGCCTTTGTAATGCCTGAAGCCCAGCGCCTCGAAAAAATCCATATCTACTATCGCTGCCCCCGTAGCAACGATAGCATCGGCCATATTATGTTTAATCATATCCGCATAGACCTGCATACATCCGGCTGCGCTGGTGCTGCCTGCTATACAAAGAATGATTGTGCAATCGTCGTCGTTTACCATCATATTAAAAATCTCGGCAGCTCTTGCAGTATCTCCAGCCGAAAAAGACATGTCCCTCATAGCTTCGATTATAACGGTTGAATCGAAAGACTTGATATCTATATGCTCTACGGGCTCTTTAAGAAAATCCTTTTTTTCCATTTCAATCTCTCGGGACTACGGCAGGGCCTCTCGCCTCCGGCGAAGCCTATGGCGGAGCTGGGTCGCCCTGACGAGTGAATTTGTAGCTTAACAGTTTGTAGATAAGCTTTGCAGCCAGAAAATCCGGTGCTTTACTTCTTTCATCCGGACACAGTTCGACGACATCAAATCCGACAACATCTTTTTGCTCGAACACGAGCTTCAAAAGTCCAAGCACCTCATACCACAGTAGTCCACCCGGCTCTGGTGTCCCCGTCGAAGGCATTATAGAAGGGTCAAAGACATCAACGTCAATGGTTACGTAAACCTTGCCTGATAATTTTGAGACGGCCTGTGCGAACCAGTCTTTATTATTATAAGTATCCTTAGCAAAAAAGATACTGTCGGGGTTTACAAGCTGTTTTTCTTCAGTGTCCATACTCCTGATACCTGCCTGCACGATGGGGCAGAGCTCCCTGACCCTGGCCATAACGCAGGCATGGTTATATTTTGAGCCGTTGTACTGCTGCCTTAAATCAGTATGGGCGTCAAGCTGCAAAACCGTAAGCTTCGGGTAAGCACTACAATGGGCCTTGACCGCTCCTATACTAACCGAGTGCTCCCCTCCTATTACCACGATAAATTTGCCCTGCTCAATATAACTTTTAACCTCCTGATTAATCGCTTCAATAACTTCAGAGACAGGAGCATCAGCTTCTATAATGCTGTCTGTGTAAATTCCTTTTTTATAGACCTCGGAATCGGTCTCTATGTCATACAGTTCCATATTTCCTGATGCTTCGATTATAGCTTCGGGGCCTTTATCTGCGCCTTTGTTCCACGTGCTTGTGCCGTCGTACGCAACAGGAAGGATTACTATCCGGGCACTTTCGAGGTTAGAGTATTCGCCCGGCAGTTGTCCGAAATTAAATATCTCTTTCATATTCAGGGTGCCCTGTAATTGCCTCAATCAAACAAGAACACCGCCGCTGCTACAGTTGTTGTCCACAGGCCTCTTTGGCCTCGGCCGGTTTGCGTAACATTGGAGGTTCTGATGATTAAGCCGCTGGCTCTATACTCCTGCTCCTTTTCCGACCAGGCCTGGTTTGGGTTGACTTCCAGGCCCAATGTTGTACCAAGCATTTCCGCGGCAAGGTCTTCAGCCATATCGGCCGCCTCTTGCTGATTCATTCCATAGCCGTGTACTTCACTGAGATAGCCCCAATTATTTTTATCTTTAGGAACGGCAATACCGACCGACGAAGCAATCAGCCTGCCATGCTCATTGGTATCGGCCCTGGCCATCACACAATAACATATCTGGCCTGGAATCAGTCTTTTTAAGCCGTTGTCACAACTGATGACCTTACATTGTGGCGGTAGAATTGATGAAACCTGCACAAGGTTTTGCTGGGCGATGCCTGCCTTGCGCAGCGCCTCTTCGAAAGATTTCAACTGATAGGGATGCTGGCCGACCCCTTTGGTTAAGAACGCCTTCGTTGGGACAAGACCATCCATCTTAAACTCCTCTCTTAATTTGCTCTTTTATCCGGTTATATAATAGATTAACCATTTTCGCGTCAAACAGATAGAGTAATTTGCTTGAAAAGTCAAATCTTTTTTATTGATTATTATGCCGTTTCCACTCAGATAGCCAAATATATAATGACCAAAAATTAAAAAAAAGTTAACCAGCATATTTCCTTAATCTGTTTTTTTTGTGTCACGTAAATCAGGAATCCTTGAATTGCTCTCTTAAAGTCTTTGCATTATTGATGGCGTAGGCATTATAGTCGTTGTTGAAGTAAGCGAAGACGGCTTTTTTGCCTTTGAGATTTTCGTCTATCCACTTTGACCACTCTCGCAAGGCCGATTTGGAGTAGTTGCCTTGATACTTGCCGGTTGGGCCGTGAAAGCGAACGTAAATTACATCGCAAGTTATTACACGAGGCACTTTCATACCCGGCATATCGTGAATGCAAAAACCGACATTGAATTCTTGCAGCAAATCATAAGTATCTTCCGCAAACCAGCTTTTATGCCTGAATTCAAAAACAGCAATCTGCTTCTTCGGTAAAACCTTCAAGAAGGTCCTTAATCGGTCGAGGTCTTTATGGAAACTCGGCGGCAGTTGATACAAAATTGGGCCGAGGTTTTCCTTCAAAAGTTTTGCACTTTTCAGGAATCTTTCGAGCGGCTCTTGTGGGTCCTTCAGCCGTTTGATATGGGTGATAAAGCGATTGGCCTTTACCGTATAAAGAAAATTCTTTGGTGCCTGTTTATGCCAATTTAGGAAGGTTTGTTCTTTCGGCTGGTGGTAGAAGGTATTATTAATTTCGACGGTATCGAAATGTTTCGCATAATGCTCAAGCCATTTGCTTTTGGGAAGTTTCTCAGGATAGAACCGTCCTTTCCAGTCAGCGTAATGCCAGCCGGATGTCCCTATTCGAATCTTGACTCCGCCATACGGACGGCGAATAAATGTCGTCAGACAAGTATCGCATTTAGCTTTATCCATAGAAAATATTTTAACACTTTGAACGATTCTGGAAACCTTTATAATTATTTGTGATTAATATATAAATGTCTATGTTAACGATGGATTTTGGACCGCAACAAATCGGTAAGTGGCTGATTATTACAGGGGTTATAATAACATCTCTCGGCGGACTTTTTGTGCTGCTCGGCCGAGTCGGCCTGTTCAAATTACCCGGAGATTTGCAGTTCGGCTCGAAAAGCGGGCGGATTTATATTCCTGTAGTAAGCTGCATAATTATCTCCGTCATCCTGACACTTATCCTGTGGCTTATAAGTTACCTCCGCCGGTAAGTACAAACCACATTCCAAATTCAGATATGACACCGGATTAATCGGCACCTCTTGTATAATTTAAATCACTATACGAAAAGTTGAAAAACTCTCGAACAAATTTTTTTTGAAAGAGGAAATTTGTGTTGACTATCCGGTCGTAAATGACTAAGTGTAGTCAGTTTGTGGTTGCAAGAGCGTTAAAAACTTAAAGGACCCGGACGCAAAAATGAGCTAAGATAACGAGAAAGAAATTGAAAAAAGTTTTAAGCCCTTCAGGCGCTCTTTCGTAAAGGGTTTGAGCACATTTCTTGGGCAGTGATTAACAGTTAATAGTATTTTTAGTTTTGGAATGTTTATGGTAAAGAAGAGTAGAGGTAAGGCCAGACCGACTCCTGCAGAAATAGAAAGTTTCAAGGAATTGTTACTGAAAAAACGTAACGAAATCCTCCGCAATGTAACTACCATGGAAGATGAAACGCTTCATAAAGCAAGGACTGACCTGTCAAGTATGCCAACCCATATGGCTGATATAGGAAGTGATAACTTTGAGCTGGAAAATACCCTGGGTCTGATGGACAGCGAAAGAAGAATTCTTCGGGAAATCGAGGATGCGCTCGACCGTATTGAGCAGGGCACTTATGGCATTTGCGAAGGTGGCGGTGAGTTCATCTCGAAGACCAGATTGAAAGCTATCCCGTGGGCACGATACTGTGTGCCTTGTGCGAGTTTGTCGGAGAAGGGGCTTCTCGTCAAACAGGAGCCATCCGAAGAGTCGGATTATGGCCAATACATCGGGGAGCAAAATGACGATTTTGACAATATCGGCGAAAAGCATAATAACACCTAAGAAAATAAGCAAGGGATTCATATTCCCAAGCGCTGCCCTTACAGTCAGGCCGGGCAAGGTCAAATATTACCGTTTTTTTGACAAGACGCCTCTGCCGGGAGACCTTGTTTATGGAACAATCAGCCGTATCGGGCAGCACTCATCCCTTGAAAACGCATCAGGGCGGATACATATGATACACGATGGTACAAAAGCAGTTTTTGTGTTCGGAAACAGGTATGCCCCGGATTACTACGAGGGTGTAGTGCCTGATAAGATGGCAGAAGAAGTTGACCTTATCACGCGTTCCGGCGTAATCGGAATTGTTAAAACGAAAAATTCACTGATAAAAGACCCGACTAAGGTAAAAGTGTTAGGCTACGTTTGTGATGAAAATGGTGATGTTTTAAACACGCAGGATTTTCCTCTTATAAAACCCAAAGATAATATTAAAAAACAGCCGAGGTCAAAAATGATTTTGGTCTGTGGAACATCGATGAACTCCGGCAAGAGCATGGCTGCCGCAGCGTGCTGCTGGGCGTTAACATCTATGGGGCATGATGTCAGGGCGTCTAAAATCACAGGGACAGCTTCGCTAAAAGATATTTTACTTATGAATGACGCAGGTGCTAATCCGTATGCCGATTTCACATATCTCGGCTATCCGTCAACATATCTTCTGACGGAGGAACAGTTGCTGGGCATTTTCAACCAGCTTGACTTAAAATATGCGAACAACCCAAAAAATTTCTGGGTCGTAGAGCTTGCTGATGGCATCATTCAGCGTGAAACTGCGATGTTATTAAGCGCACCGGAATTTGTATCGAGGGTTTACAGGCTGATTTTTTGCGCCAGTGATGCTTTTGGTGCAATTGGGGGGTTAAGAACGCTGAAGGAAAATTTCAATTTAGTCCCGGATGCTATATCAGGTATATGTTCAAGCTCGCCTCTGCACTTAAGAGAGCTTTCTTCGTTTACTGATATTCCGGTATTTAACAGTGCCGAGACGGACAAAAATCGTTTAGTGGAGATTTTAATTCGTCCAAAAAATAATTCGAAGGTTGTAAAAAGCGGCGTCTGTGAGTGTAAGACCGCTTATTAACAGTTAATTTAGTTACAAGGAGGCCATAAAATGGCAAAAAAGAAAAAAGCCGCGAAGAAAGCCGCTAAGAAAACAGCGAAGAAGAAAAAATGAGGATGAGATTTTGTTAAGCATCCACAAAAGCCATCAATGCACATGCATTGATGGCTTTTTTATATGCTGTTTTATGGATTGTCAGTTGTTCTGATAATACATAGACAAAAAGTCCTTTCCGAAAATTGCAGCTTTGCTTTTATTGCCGAATAGATATAATTAACCCCGTTAGAAATTGTCTTTTTTCGCAAAATTATGCCTGTTTGTCAAATTTCTAACGGGGTCAACCTTATGAAGAACGCTGTCCTGAGCGAGCTTTTCGAGCAAATGGCCGATATTACGGAAATTCTCGGCGAGGACCCCTTCCGCATAAACACCTACCGAAAAGTTGGTCGAATTATTGCAGATTTACCAACCGATATCGAAACACTGCTTGTAGCAGGCGAGCTTGCAAAAATACCCGGCATCGGAAAGTCGAGTATTGCCAGGATTGAAGAATTCCTGAAGACCGGCAGGATTACCGCTCATCAGCAGCTTCTGCGCAAAATTCCACCAACGTTGTTAGAGCTATTGAATATACCGGGTATGGGGCCGAAAGGCGTAAAGGCGGTCTATGAAAAGCTGAAAGTCAAAACCATCGACGAGCTGGAAAAGGCAATCAAATCCGGGCGTTTAGCAGAACTGCCGGGCTTTGGTGACAAAAAAGCCGAAGGCATAGTGAGGGGCATCGAATTTC
Organism: uncultured Pirellulales bacterium; assembly: GCA_964581905.1. Lineage (GTDB taxonomy): Bacteria > Planctomycetota > Phycisphaerae > Sedimentisphaerales > Anaerobacaceae > CAZBWE01. Next base: position 9,693 of record CAZOQJ010000036.1, on the reverse strand, counting down.
TCAAAAAATCCACCGGCCGGATTCGCCTCGACCAGGCATCGGGTGCAGCCGACATTGTCACAGCTTTTCTGGGTGAGCTATCCGGCGTTGAGAAAATCCAGCCCGCCGGCTCACTGCGGCGCCGAGCAGAGACCATCGGTGACGTCGACATACTCGTCGCCGCTAAAAAGGGCAAAAAAATAATAGATGCATTTACCCGTGCAGGATTCGTCCAGGAAGTCCTCGCTGCTGGCCTGACAAAGGGCTCAGCTATTATCCGGACAGAAACAGTGCCGGTTCACGTTGATGTGCGTGTGGTGCCGAAAGAAAGTTTCGGAGCTGCGTTGCAATACTTTACCGGTTCAAAGCAGCACAATGTCCGCTTAAGAGAAATCGCAGTAAAAGCAAAATTGAAACTGAACGAATACGGCCTATTCAAAAAAGACAAGATGCTCGCAGGCTCGGCCGAGGAGGAAATATATCAAAAGCTCGGCTTGGATTTCGTCAATCCATTATTACGCGAAGACCGCGGCGAAGTTGAGGCAGCAAAGGCACGCACCTTACCGGAATTACTCGATTTCGAAGATATCAAAGGCGACTTACATATTCATACAAACGCATCCGACGGCAATGCAACCATATCCGAGCTTACTCAGGCCGCGAGAGATATGGGGTATAAATATATTTGTATCACGGACCATTCAAAGTCGTCTGCAATTGCAAACGGTTTATCAAGCAGGCAATTAGCTGACCAAATCAAACAGATACGAAAACTTAACGAAAAGCTAAAAGGCATAACTATCCTCGCTGGAACAGAAGTTGACATCCTCGCCAACGGCTCTCTGGATTTTGATAATAAATTGCTTTCCGAGTTGGACTTTGTAATAGCATCGATACACTCAGGCCTGGCAAGCCCGCGAGAAAAGGTCACTATGCGCACACTCAAGGCGATGGATAATCCCTATGTCAATTGTATCGCTCATCCGACAGGCCGGCTCATTGGCCAGCGAGAGCCGATGGACGTTGATATGGCCGCAGTAATCAATCACGCTGCCCAGACTCACACTGCCTTGGAGGTAAATGCAAATCCCTGGCGCCTGGATCTGAAAGACACCCACTGCAAAATGGCAATCGAATCGAAAGTTATGTTGGCCGTCGGTACTGATGCTCACAGTATAGCCGGCCTGGGTTTGATGGGTTACGGCGTTTCAACCGCCGCTCGTGGCTGGGCTACTAAAAACGATATACTAAATACCCTCTCACTGGCAAAACTAAAAACCTTTGTCAAAACTAAAAGACCATAGTTAGCGCTTATGGAATCTAAATTAGCTAAAATCTTACTGACTGGTCTGCCGGGTTGCGGAAAAACAACCGCTGTTATGAAAATAATTGCCAATCTCGACCCGGGGAAAATAGCTGGTTTTTACACGCAGGAAATCCGCGAAGATGGTACTCGCAAAGGTTTTCGCTGGACCTGTCTCGATGGAGCTACAGGAATATTAGCTCATGTTGACATTAAAAGTCCATGGTGGGTGGGCAAATATGGAGTGGACGTTGCCGGCTTTGAGAAATCTGTAGTACCAGTCCTGGATATTGAGCGGACCGATGCCGAATTATTCGTTATCGACGAGATTGGCAAGATGGAATGTTTTTCGAAAGAGTTTGTTACTGCCGTAGAGAATCTTCTTGCTTCGGATAAATCCGTATTAGCCACCGTAGCAAAGAAAGGTAAAGGTCTTATATCAGAGGTAAAAAATCATCCGGATGCGCGATTATTTAATCTAACGACCCAAAATCGTGATAAAATAATCACCGAAATTTCACAAACTCTTTCTTTTCTAAACAAAACAGTATAATACACAGCAGAAGATATAAATCCGATATGGATGTGGATTGACGATGAGTGAAATTATAGCTCTTGCTGAGCCGAACAAGGATGGCTTGATATCATTGGAAAAAGCAATCGCTGTTCGGCGGTCTCGTCGCAAATTCTTGCCTCAGCCGCTCACGCTTGAGCAAATTGGTCAGTTATGCTGGGCAGCCCAAGGCCAGGAACAAGGTGCCAGGTACCGCACCACACCATCAGCAGGAGCTACCTATCCGCTGGAGCTTTTTGTTTTAACTGCCGATGGCCTCTTCCATTATTTATCTGCTGAGCATGCCCTTGAAAAGCTAACCGACAAGGATTTGCGTTCTGAGCTTACCGCCGCTGCCTGGGGACAAGGGTTCGTTGAAGATGCTGCTGCGATGTTTATTTTCACCGCTGAATTTACCAGAACGACAAATCACTATGGCAAGCGGGGCGTTCGTTATGTATATATGGAGGCCGGCCACGCCGCACAGAACATACATCTTCAAGTTGAATCATTAGGGCTTGGTTCCGTGGCCGTTGGTGCTTTTGACGACTCCGCTGTCAGCGAAGTTTTATCTCTGCCGGAAAATCTCGAGCCTGTATATATGGTTGCCATAGGTTATTATCGTAAGTAGTTACAGGTTGAGGCTCTAATGGCACAGGATTGGCCGGACAAAACAGCTCAGCAACTCTTAAATCGGGACTTAATAAAAACAGGTATATGTTTACTGCTTGGCGCATCAGATACCGGCAAGATTAAACGCCAGGCCTATATCAAAGTATGATATAACAATCTCAAAAATATTTACCCCCGAAGTTTACCCGCCTTGGGCGGGCCTGCTTCGGGGGTCGTTTAGCCCTGTCATCTTGATGACGGGGTTACTTACGAAGGGCACTGCAAGGGGGTTTATCCGTTTTGCTTGTGCTGCCTGCGGTTCGGACTTTTTATATTTACCCCGTTAGAAAATTTTGACTTTCTTTCTAACGGGGTTTACTCCGTAGCTTCGCTCCTGCGTAATATTTGTATGTCCCTCCTTGTCTGGGCGAAGCTTTAGCGAAGCCTGAATTGCGGCCTCCGCTTGTCCTGAGCGACTCGTGGTGAGCGATGTCGAACCAAGTCGAAGGGGCAGCACTGCGCAATCCTGTCCCCGCATGTCTTAGGCGGGGATCCATTTATCACTTATCCTCTAATCCCCAGATATCCCGGCCTGCTGATATATTGCGCTAGGTGGTATTCATAGGTAGCGCCCATATACCAAACCCATATACTGCGCTATGTTGTATTACCACCTACTGAATATTTACCCCCTCGCATGTCTTAGGCGGGGACCCACGCATCCACTCATCTACCCATCCACGCATTTACTCATCGAGACACTCTTCACGCTTCACGAGATACGAAATTTTATTTATTTTCTATTGAAAAACGGGCCATATCTGGTATAATTCCGAATGTGCTCTGGCAGCACACGTTAGTCCCCGGAGGGACACGCTCGCGGAGACCCTGCTGCGTCGGAGCTTCAGCGGAGACGAGCCGCAAGTCTTACGGAACAGCTTGTCCTGAGCTTGTCGAAGGGCAGTTCCAGTCAAATTTAGCCATACGTTAATTTATACTAAGGATTAGCCAATGAACCATACCATACGAGCAACGGGCCACAAGCGACGGGTTGCGGGCGACGAGAGACGAGCGACAAGCGACGAATATATGCAAAACAAACCCAATTTTCTTAAAAATCGGGCAATTGTAAGCTCTTGTAATACAGAGGATTATGAAAATGAACATCGATTTTTGGCCTAAAAATCCCAAAGCCAATTTTACGGACGCTTAAAATGAACGTAAGTTATTGTTTAACAATGAACTATGCTTGTCCGCCGAAGCCTTGGCGAAGGCGGAAACAAACCCAAACAAAGCCAAAACAAACCCAATCAAACCCAATTTTCTTGGGTCTTGAGTCTGTATTATTTATTATGTATTATGATATGTTCTTAACTTGACTGGCTTTTACGTATGCAGGATTATTATGGTAAATAGCGGCAATTTCCAAAAAGCAATTGACCTAATCAACCAATCGAGCAGCATCTTGCTTACAAGCCATACCAAGCCGGATGGCGATGCCTGCGGCTGTCTCGTAGCGATGGCAGAAGTCCTGGCCGCCCTCGGCAAAAAGACCCAGCTTCTATTGTTGTCGCCGCTTCCTCAATGGTACGAGTTTCTCTTTGCCGAAAAAGTTCCCATCCTCGGTCAGGATATTGACATTCAGCAGATGACAGAGGGTAAGTTTGGTGCCTTTGATTTGATTATGATTGTCGACACCAACAGTCTCAGCCAGCTGCCTAAGTTCGGCAAATATCTAAAAAAGGCCGACAACCCAATTCTAATAATCGACCATCACAAAACCGGTGATGGTTTGGGTAGTGTCGAACTTATTGATGAGACCGCCGCAGCCACAGGCCTGATTATTTTCGACCTAATAAAGTACGCCGGCTGGCCAATAACAGAAAAGATTGCTCAGGTACTATTTGTCGCAGTAGTTTCTGACACCGGCTGGTTCCAGTTTCCTAACACCGATAGCAGGGTCTTTCGAACCTGTACCGAGCTAATTGATGCCGGTGTGAACGTAACGGAAATTTATCACAAATTGTTTCAGAATTTCTCGCCCCAGCGGCTCAAGCTGATAACTGCAATGCTAAACACGCTTGAACTGCATCTTGATGGCCGTTTCGCAACCCAATACCTGCTCCAGAGGGATTTTGAGCAAACCGGCGCTACTTATGAGGACACTGAGAACTTAATAAACGAGTGTAAGCGAATTAGCTCTGTTGAGGTAGCTGCTTTATTTGTCCAGTTAAAGGATGGCCGAATCAGGTGCTCTTTGAGAAGTAGTGGGGGGGTAGACGTTTGCAAAATCGCTGAGAAATTTGACGGCGGGGGACACAAAATGGCCGCCGGCACCTACCTCCAAGGCCCTGTGGAAAACGCAAAACAGCTTATCCTCGACGCCGTTTCAGAACAATTAGCCGGCTAATTAGCCGTACTATTCACACTTAAACACGCGATAAGAGTGCGGCTTGATTTGGATATCGAAAATAAGCTTATCGTTTTCTTGTCTTCGCCATCGCCTGGCCCACCTCGGCGGCTCAGGTGGCGATTTACCGGCTAATTCCTCACCGCTGAGCACATCACGCAGCTTGCTGATTCGCTTGTCGGTAACAATTTTGACATCGACAATCTCCGGCAAAAATGATTCCACGATAAACGTGTCGTTGTCGTAGACAAATATTGCAACCTGACTCGGCCCATCCACCCGGACATAGATATCTTTCATTAATACTTCTTTGATTTTCGTCAGTACTTCAGCCGGATAATTGTATAAATCGCCGAAGTTATCCGGAATGGTCAGAACATACAGTTTGCTGTTTGCATAATCGGCCGAATGAAGAATCGGGTACCCGACGCCGCTGGTCAGGCACGATATTTCCTCCCACGAATCGTTCGTCAGGTACTTTATTTGCGGGATGATTATATCAGTTTTCGACTGATGGATGCCGCCGCGCCAGCCGAGCATAAAATCTTTGAATACTGCTTTCTTGTCGGTATATTCGAGCTCAACAATGTCTTCGATTCCTTTGCCTTGAAGTGCTTTTAACAGGCCCGATGTAATCACAACCCTCTTGCCTGCGATTAATTGTTTCTTTATTTTATCTGTGATTTTCTTATCGAACTTCGCCGATTCCGCCAGAAAAATCGTATTCGCATCAGCCGGAAATTCCGGCACCAGCTCCATCGCGATACCGCACATACCGAGGTAATTATGCAGAAAATCTTCTCCCGTTGAATGATACGGCTTATAGCTCATAACTCCGACCGGCTTTCCGAGTTTGTCGAGAACTTGGTCAACCTGTTCGAGAGCATAGCCGGCTGCGCGGGCCATTGTTGTTGGTTCGACGGTCGTTCCGTCAGCCAGCTCGATGGGCTTTAGCATCTCGTCGAAGTCGAAGCTGGTTTGCGTTCCTTGCCACTCTGCCCGGGTAGATTCGCGTATCGGCCGCAGCATCTGTCGCCAGTCGAACAGCATTATTTCCGGCGCCTTGGCGAACAGCGTCAGCCATAGTTGTTCTGCATAGCGGTCTATGTACCGCATTCCGCCCGTATCTACCCAGCCGCCGCCGTTGCCGCCCGGCTTGATATTTTCGAGGTATCGGAATATCAAATAGCTTTGGTAGTGCTGCAAGTGCTGGTGACTGTAAACCGGGTCTCTGGTTTCCGTACCTGTGTAGATTCCATCGAATAGTTTTGGCTCTGCCTCGAGATTATAACCAAGTCCCTGGAAGTGTTCGTACCAGTTCGGATATTTGATAACCATCTTCACCTTCGGATTGACCTTTTTAGCGGGTTTTATGACGAGGTTTTTTGCAGCATCTTTCAATAAGTTCAGCCGATATTCTGTCCAGCTTTTTTTGCCTTTGGCCTTGATACACGTTTCGCACTTGCAGTTGGTGAAGAAAAAGTCGTCCAGAATGACTTCATCGAACAGCCGGGCTGTGTGTTCGGCTATTTCCTTGACCTTCTGCCGATGTTCAGGCCTGCTGTAGCAGAACGTCTCGAACCGGTTACTCTCCATAATGGTGTAGGTAATACCCCCGGCCACTTCGATACCCTTACTTTCGAAGAATTTCTTGGCCTTGGTGACCGTCTCTTCATCGACCAGCAGCTCATCGCGATGGGGCTCAAGATAGACCTTGTCAACTTTCACCTGCTGGGAGATTATGTCCCAGTTTTCCTCCAGCCAGTTCGGCTCACTCATCTTTTGCACTTCCTGCGCCCGGACATAAACCGCCACTTTGAAATTTTGATAACCCTCTGCAGAATAGCAGAAGGACAAAATGATTAAGACAAAAACCCTAAAAGTGGATTTTCCGATATGTTTTATCATAATTACGCTCCTTTTTAGTCAATGAACTTTTTTTTCAGTGTAGTTTTAACATCCCTCAAAGTCAAAAGAAAACCTGTGTAGAATAAGGGCCCGGCCCATGGGCGTCGTCTGTTCACTCGTCACGGCGGAGTCCCGAAACCTGTCCTGAATCTTTTTGTTGGGATTTATTAAGGGACTTTTGTTTTATTGACAGAAAGTATTGAAACATGCCGATAAAAGGGTAGGACCGAAAAGGTGATAATTGAGGTGCCGGCAGTTTCGATATCAGCGATACTTATAGCTTGCCTTTATTTTAAGGAAGGTAATTAGTGAAAAGAGCCCATAGGGCCTTAATAGTTCCTGTTTTGTTGGCGTTTTGCTTTGTCACCGGTGCGCTCGCAGAACAGATTGTTGCATTTAGGCCTAATAATAAAATTTTGCGAAACTTTATCGAGATGCCCTATAGGAAGGTTTCAAGGCAGCTGTCCAAGATGCCTCCAATAGAGGCCGTAAGATATGCCGTGCTTTTAGGCAAAATTCATCTATTGCAGTTTAATAATACTTCCGCTGCTGAGCATTACTTTTCCTTCGCTCTTACCTATGCTGAGCAGCGCAGCCTTGATAAGGCACACATCTTGTTATCTCTCGCTCAAGTTAACAGTGCTAAACACCAACTACAACGCGCTATAGAATACCTCGACAAGACTGTTGTTGCTGCTAAGGAGGAAAATGACCCTGGTATTCTTAAAGCCAGCCTCGGTTTTCTCGGAAGGGTGGCTTGTCACTTAGGGAAGTTCGATAAGAGTCTCGCTGCCTATGACCAGTTACTCGAATTAGCTGCCGGCCATGATGATGTATTGCTGCAGGCTCGAACGCTCTTTGATATCAGTGAAGTCTGCTACAGGGCCGGGGATTATAAGAGGGCTAAACAATCCGTAACGCGCGCGATTAATATATTTATAAAATGTGAAAACGAAAGAGGCCTGGCTGATTGTTATAACATGCTTGGAAATCTCTCATTGCTAAAGAAAGATAATGACAAAGCCCTGGATTACTACCTGACAGCTCTCAGCCACTATAAAAACACCAATGATTGGCATGGCAGAGGAGACAGCAACTACAATTTGAGCCTTGTTTATAAAAATTCTAAGGACTACGATTTAGCTGTTGAAAAATTGGAAAAAGCGGCCTTCTGCTTCACTAAGTCCGCCTCTACCGAAGGTGTCGGAATGACACAAATGGAGCTGGGACGGGTATATTATCTCCGCAAAGAGTATGATAAAGCCGAAGGTGCTCTCAAACAGGCCGAGTTCCTCTTAAACGAGACCAGTGCATTATTTCGCGTCGCTCAAACGCAGGACTATTTGGGCGATTTGAACGCAGCTCAGGGAAACCCGCTCCAGGCCGCTACATATTATCGAATATCCGCTTCAAACTACCGAAGAATTAATCTGCCGGCCGATGCCAAAAGAATAAGCAAAAAACTGAAGAAACTTAAAGATAAATAACAATTCCAAGGCTTGGCAAACCAAAAGGCCGAGCATTTTCCCACTCAGCCTTGATAATTTTGATTTTTACATTCTTGTTCGCCGAAACCAAACTGCGAAGGCGGATTGATTTTTGATTTCCCAATCGGCCTTAGATTATACCATTATATAACATCAGAGATATTATTTAAGGGCTGTGATTCGCAGCAAGTTAGCCATAAAGCTAAGCTTCCCGAATTAGTGAACTGTCGCAAGCGGTTAAAGTGATTTATTGGTTGGTGATTGAACAACCGAATTTGTCTTACGAATATGATTCAATCAGCCTTAAGATAATCGGCGAACTCTTTAAAATCCTGATCTTTTATCCAAGCCGGCATGGCATCAGATACGCGGTGATACTCTACATGTTCGATTTCTTTGTCATTGTTACGGTACCACCATCCACCTGACAGTCGTTTGCCATCTTGTGATAATGTCATCCGTCCATATCCATCGAATTGACCATTAAGCCATTTCCATTGGTATTCAAAACTGTGGTTTCTGATCGTCCCTGAGTAGACGCCAACCTTCCTATTTCCAGACCCATAATCATAGAATCCAACGACACGATCGCCAGATTGCTTGAAGAAAACGACATCACCATCTAAAGGATCAATCCATTGGCCGTTGATTGTATCCTTACAAACAGAATTTTGTGGAGCTAACTCGTTAATGAGTGCTTCAACTTGTTCAGGAGTTTCAATTAGACGAGCTTGATGTCGTCTGATAGGTTCAATTAGTTCAGCAGTCTCGACGAACATTAGAGCAGCGATCAAATCCTTCTCCAAAGCCCATGCAGCACCGGCTTCAGCAGCGATCCAAAGGCTATTCTTTGAACGTGGAGTTATTAGAAGCAGCATACGATTAGCTTCGTGAATTGCCTTCAAAATACGAGACTCCCAATGTTCTCCGGCAACAATGTCTTTCTCTGCCATGAAGCATCGAACACCAGCTTCTTCTAGCTTTGACGCAAGATGTTTTGCAATGCCGCTGTCTCGACATGAATAACTCAGAAATACATCATATTTGGTCTTCACAATATTGCTTGTTTCCCCAGTTAAAATCATATACCTAATCAAGTCTATTATTTCTACAGAATCTTAATCTTACATTTCTTTTAGAAAATATCAAGAATAATCCTGTAGTTGTTTTCTAAAGTAGAGATTTGAAGGCTATCTGTTGTAAACAAAAATTTTTTAGCAAACGCTTGCGTAAAGATAAAGAATGGCTCATTTTTCAGAACAGCTCTTATAAATCCTTGCGATGACCAGATTGAAATCTGCCGAAGCCCTTCGTAGCTTTATGCAAAGAATGGGCGAAGGCGGACTCGCCCGCTCTCTCCGCTTTTTACTGGCTGCGTTTTGGCAGCTCATAAGGCTTTGTAATCTTCTCGTATGTCTCAACATTCATAAAGATATGCCCG
>CAZOQJ010000035.1:0-19177 GCA_964581905.1 uncultured Pirellulales bacterium | reverse complement strand
AAATAATCGACAGAATTAGTGGAAGTGCCAGCACAACGATTAGCCAGAAAGTTATTTTACGCCCAAGACCAGGGGCTGTATCAGAAGGCTCATCTCCGACCCTTTTGGCCAAAGTAACACGCTCAATGATACGTGTTAGCCACGGCCAATCATTTCTATTGAAACGGCAGTTTCCCGCCCACATTACAGCCAGAACAGCTAAACATATAGCGAAAACCGGCGCAAAAGTTGCATGCAGCATCAGCCAGTAACCGTGAATGGGTTCTTTAAGAACCAATACCGGATAGAAACTTGTAATCGCCAATACTAAAAAGCAAAGTAATGCTAATAGATATACGAGCTTTCGAAGAGCACCAACCAGACTCAATTTCTGCTCCAGAAACAGCATAGTAAAAATACGCATAGCTCTTCTCAAAATCGCAAGAGGTCCCCACCGGCATTCCTTAGAGCATGGAAATATCAAACAACATATACCGATACCTAAAAAGGTGGCCAAAAAAATGATTATTGATAACGTACGAAACATATTATTCATTCTCAGTCAGACATACTAACTTCTACCGGCTAACAACTTCACAATACAGGCCAGGGCTCTAAGAGCATATAATAATATAACACCGCCAATAATCCCGCAACAGCCGAGTGCAATAACCTTCAGCCACGGACGAAATACAAATGAAAAAGCAAACGCCCACGCATAAAAACGGTCGCTCTCCTGGAACCCTACCATTTCCTTAGACGAGTCTCGCTCTGAAACAATTGGTGAATCAACAGCAACTGCACCGAAAAAGAAAGGTGCATCCGTTGCGTGGCAATCTTCACATCTTCGGACGCCCAGCGATTGAGCAGCAGGCCTGACATCATGGGCAATCGGCCACATGTACGGCTTAGCTGCATCGTGTTCAGCGGCAGTCAGCTCACCTTCGTTATCTATTTGATAAAGTTTACCTGCGCTTACATAAACAGCTTTGCCTTCAATTTTCTTCTGTAATAAATTCAGTCCTTCAGCAATATGCTCAGTAGTAAAGACTCGCCAATCGCCTGACCGAGGAAGCCTTTGCTTGGCGAGAATGTTACGTACGGTTTTCCTGACGACTTCAAGGTCTATCGGCGTTACTTTTTCCTCTTTGATAGTGCCCCAGAAAGCAGGCCAAAACATCTTATGAGGAGCAATTTTACCATTCGACTGCTTTGCAAAAACAACAGATAGAATGTGCGGCAGCACTTCCGGTGATTTATTTATGCCGGCAATACCTAAACTATGTGCCCTCGATGTTTTTGTCTGAATCGTCTTTTCACCGGGCCAAGGGCCTGAGTGACAGGCAGTGCAGCTTAATTTATCAAAATGCACCGGAGGAATGCCAGCATGCGCATGTTTTAGCAAAGGCGCACCCAAACGCCCCATCGTGTGACAACCCTCACATGATGATGTAGCTGCTAATAGGTTTGCCGAGATAAACTCTTCACCTTCATATCCTCGAATAATGTTATGCTCAACACCGTTACGGTGACAGTCAACGCATTTCAATCCCGCCGTCAAGTGCACGTCCTCATCTGCCGCCCATCTTTCCGGACTGTCGCTACCTGCATCCATGTTGGAATGACAGAAATAGCAACGCTCGTTAGGTACCTTCCTGGTAATGTCAAAGAACACCCAGTTGTCCTCGTCAAATGCGTCTTTACGGTAACTGACACCTGGCGGAGTCTTCTTTGGGTCGTTCAAAGGCATAGGCATAAAAGGGTCGTATGTTTCGGGCATATCAATAGCTGAACCGCTCATAGAGGCAAATTCACACGATGCAGCAGCAGCCCAGCGGAAATTCTCACGGGCTATCTGGATAGCATATCCTGCCTGGTCCTGCTCAGGGTTAGGATTATGACAGGCAAGACAATTGATTTCCAACTTTCCTGAAATAAACTCGCGCATGAACTCATCAGGATTTTTGCTTTCAAGCTCTCCTGCGCCGCCTCCGGGGGTATGTCTGCCAAAAAGTTTGGTGAATTGTCGAGGGGTCAGGCCGACTTGCTCCGGCTTGAAAGCTTGCGGCCAGGGACGATACGAAAGAGGAATCTGCGTGCCGGTAGAAGCATCGACGAGAATCCACGGTTGGCCCGGCCGACCGGGTGCAGCATTTGCATCCACGGCGTTAAAATGCCAGCCCTTACTGACAGTTGCATAGCTGTGACACGCTCCGCAGGTCCAGCGGGTTGAAAACGGCAAAAGAATATCATCATCGCCAGCTATCTTAAAACCTTTTTCGCCGTCTTCGTTCTCAGGGTACATGGGGATAAGATGGATGGGAACAGCCCGGCTGCCGTCACTTTCATCGCCCAATAACTTCTCTTCGGGCTGCGACGGGCTTCGCCCTGACGAGTCAGTACCAGCGAAAGCAGGCAAAACCAATGCCGACAAAATCAAAATAACTGTTGCTATTAATCCCTTTTTCAACGTACGAGCAATCCTTTTCTCGACGTATAAACCTTAAACAACGGCACTATATAAAACTGGTTTTTCCAACCTAAAATATTTATCTGGGATTTTATTTACGAAACTTTAAATTCTTCCGGCTTATAATCGAGCTTCCGCCCGGTCTGAACCGCCTCGTTGACCTTCAGTACCGTGACAGCCGTCTCGTACCCGATTTCAGCGGGACAATTCAGCTTTGCCTTGCCACGAATCGCATCGAAGAAATTCTCAAGATGAGGTTTATGGTAAGGGTCATGGAATTTGACCTGCAGTTCATACTTGGGCGGAGGCGGTGACTCGCGAACATCTACAGCTACAGCAGCGTTCGGGTCAGGTTCCTGCACCTGCTGCTCGGTAGCCGGTTTCAAGTAGCCCTTTTTGACCCACTTCTCCCATTTTGCCGGCTGAACCCAGGCCTCACGATAAACGCCATCCCAGGAGCTGGCAGCTTCGGAAATATTCAGCATACCTTCGTCACCCATAAAGGCTTCATAGTAACCGGCTCTGCTGTTGGTCGTTATTGTCTGATAAAATGCCCTGACAGTTCCCTGGCTGGTCTGGTATTCATAAATGGCCATAACATTGTCATACCAATCGCGACCTTTCCAGTAGTCTGTGCCACCGCTGGCTATAACGGATTTAGGATTCGCTCCGAGAAACCAGCTATAAATATCTATTTGGTGTGAGCCCAAATCCACAATCGGCCCTCCGCCTAAGTTCTTATACCATCGCCAATTTTTAAATTGTTTCATAGACTCAAAGCCGTATTTATTCAGCGTCGCCTCGTCAATATCGCTTTCTTTCGGCCAGAGCAACTCTTCGCACGCAGATTTGCTTCGGTTCCACTGCCCGTTTATAGTGGTGATTTGACCCAGTAGTTTGGCTTCTTTAACCAGCTTTTCAAAGCAGTAAATATAGCGGGGATTGCTGCGGCGTTGGTGGCCTATTTGCAAAAGCTTGCCCGTTTCCTTTGCGGCATTGACCATCTGGCGGGCGCCTTCCAGAGTGTTGGACATTTCTTTTTCGCAATAGACGTGCAGCCCGGCTTTTAAGCACCCGACAGCATGCTCGGCATGCCAGAAGTCAGGCGTGGCAATGAGCACCGCATCAAGGTCCTTTTCGGCAGCGAGCATTTCTTGGTAGTCAACATAAGTATTGTGCTCGTGGCGATATTTTTTCAAAATCCGCGAGACGCGTTTTTGATTCCAAGCCGTCCAGATATCACAGACCGCCTTAAACCGAATGCCCGGTATCTTCAAACAGGCGTTCATCAGAACCTGTCCTTGTTCGCCGGCGCCAAGCAAGGCCATGTTTATATCATCTGTTTTTTTGCCGCCGCCTGTCTGTCCAAAAATGCTCGGTGACAAGACCAATCCAGCCCCTACTGCCGCGGTAGAACGCAAAAAATCTCGTCTGTCTATGCCTTTCCCGCTACGGCTTCGGCCTTCGCCGAGACGAGTTTTAGCTTTTTGATTACTCATCGTGCTTCTATCAACTCCATAAATTTAGAAAAATTACCATCAACTCTATTATTCCGTATTATTGCACCAATTCCGATAATTGTCAAGCAAACTTCTTTTGGTTTTTCCGCTTGCCATGCGGTCTTTTGGAGAGAAGATGTTAATTTAAGAATACAGGTGTACTTTGCACTCTATTATTTGCTTTTGCTCAGCTCGGACGCAGTCCGCTCAAAATAAGAAATACATCCGGCAATTTCGGGTATCGAATTCAGCCAGTTGTATTCATACTCAATCGAAAAAACGCCTTTGAAGTTCTGCTGAGCAAGCTCAGCTAATATCGCTCCAGTATTCCCTTTTCCCGTGCCCCAGACAACATCATGTGCCTCAGGATTGTCAAATTCGTTCAAATCCTTAAAGTGCAGACTAATGATGCGACCTTTAAGCTTCTTGACCGCATCGACCGGATTGATACCGGAGCGCATCCAGTGCCCTGTGTCTGCGCAGGCACCGATGCGTTTGCTGCGTCCGTTACATACTTTCAGCACCGTATCAGGGTTCCAGTAATGCGATGGTTTGGGATGATTATGGATGGCTACGTTAATCTTATATTCATCGCACAATTTCTCTACCAAATCGAAGGCATCTTCCGGCGGCTCCGACACTATCGTCTCAATTCCCATATCTCTGGCAAAATCGAAGACCTTTCTACATTCCGCTTCGTCGTTCGGCAGCGCAACAACGCCATAGTTTACGAGTTTCAATCCTGCACCCCGAAGCTTCTGCAGAACTTTCGCCTTTATCTCAGATGGCATATCGTGGTCAAACATGGCACCGCCCTTTTCCTTGCTGAGGCGCTGGCCGGGATATGCTTCGATATAACGCAGACCCAGCGCCTTAGCTTTGTCCACCGCTTCGTAAAATGTAAAGCGGTTAAACGACCACGCCTGTATCCCAAGCCGCCAGTTCTCTTTTTCAACATTGTCAGCCAACACTTTAACCTCGCAACACATATTTATAACAAATATCGATAAGATAATGATTATTGCCCTTTTGTTCATCTGGTTTTTTCCCTTTCCAATCAGAATTCAGAATTTTATTCTCCTGTCTTCTGTTAAAGACTCCATCCCTTGCGATACTTTTTTCTAATGTATTTTTTTGCTTCGGGTGCATTGGTTGCCCTCATCTTTTTGGAGTCCCACTCGATTCTTTTGCCCAGCCGTACTGCCAGATTGCCTACCAATAAGGCCTCGGTAAACGGGCCGGAATACTCGAAGCCCGCCAATGCCTTGCCGGGATTATTTTCTTTGCAGGCCTGAATCCATTCCTCATGATGTCCGGGCGACCTTGGCAGCGTTTTTTCAGGCCGTTGGTATTCCTTCATCTTTGACTCCGGGATAATTCTCGGTGCACCGGCCCAGCCGTCGCACATGATTTTGCCATCGTCTCCGACGAACAAGATGCCGTTCTTACCAAGCTCACGTTCTTCTTCCATCTCCGGCGGGCGAGGCGGCATCTTACCGCCGTCGTACCATATCAT
The DNA here is from genome assembly GCA_964581905.1 of uncultured Pirellulales bacterium. Taxonomy (GTDB): domain Bacteria; phylum Planctomycetota; class Phycisphaerae; order Sedimentisphaerales; family Anaerobacaceae; genus CAZBWE01. The sequence goes on along the minus strand of CAZOQJ010000035.1, from coordinate 13,713 downwards.
TTTCACCGGCGGTCGGTTACCTTTGGCAGGGAAGTAATAAGTAATAATCTGCCAGTTCGGAAATGTTTCGTTATTAACCGGACTGGTTTCTGCCTCGACAGCATATGGAGCATCGAGGTCCAGGCAGAAAAAGGCGGGGTCTGAGTTATGCACCGCCATATCTCCCATAGCACCGCAGCCGAAATCCCACCAGCCGCGCCAATTAAACGGTACATAAGCCGGATTATATGGCCGCCACGGAGCAGGACCAAGCCAAAAATTCCAGTCTAACGTACCAGGCACCGGCGGGGTTTCCTTGGGCCTGTCGATGCCCTGCGGCCAAATCGGACGATTAGACCAGACATGCACCTCACGGACAGTACCGATTGCACCATCATGAATAAACTCGTAGGTCAGCCGCAGCCCTTCGCCGGCGTGGCCCTGATTGCCCATTTGGGTAACCAACTTTTTCTTACGGGCCATATTCGTCATTTTGCGAACCTCGTAGATAGTATGCGCCATCGGCTTTTCAACATAGACGTGCTTGCCCATCTTCATCGCCCTCATTGCAGCCGGGGCATGCGTATGGTCAGGAGTAGCTATCACCACTGCGTCGATGTTCTTACTCTCCTTTTCCAGCATATCGCGGAAATCACAATATATTCTGGCCTTGGGGAACTTTTCGAAGGTTTCAGCAGCCCGCAGCAAATCCACATCGCACAGCGCCACAATGTTCTCGCTGCTGACTCCTCTAATATCCCATCTGCCCTGACCGCCCACCCCGATACATGCTATATTGAGTTTTTCACTCGGCGGTATATGGCGGGGACCTCCCAGGACATGTCTGGGCACAATCGTAAATGCCGCCACTGTCGCCACAGTACCACCGATAAATTCACGCCGCGAAATATTCCTGTTCTGTTGCTTAGTTGCTTCTTTTTCGTCTTTCATATTTGCATTTCCCATATTAATCCGCCTCTGGCGGATTAAACGCCTGGCTACACAACCAAGGCCTTTCAATGCTACGATAATACCAAAATCTTCCTCGAATGGAAACAACCTGAAGTATTTTTTGTGAAATTTTGTGCCGATTTTTATCAGTTTCTCTTTGAGAAATAGGTGACTTTGCCACTTTTTCAACAGCTCGATTATTCCTAATTTGTTCTTCCGATTTTAATACTACCAGTTTCAACTGGTGGGTATTTACTTCCTATTTGTGATTCGAAGAAAATTTTGCTATTATGGCTGGAATGAATAATGATATGATTATATTAGGCTTTGCATGGTATGTGGTATTTGTACTGTCACTGAGTTTTCACGAGGCGGCGCATGCATTTGTCGCGATGAAGCTCGGCGATAAGACCGCATTTTACGGTGGACAGGTCAGCCTACATCCATTTGCGCACATGAGAAGGCAACCCATTGGAATGATTGTGCTGCCAATCGTATCTTATTTTTATAACGGCTGGATGATTGGCTGGGCAAGTGCACCTTATGACCGCGCTTGGGCGCAGCGTTATCCAAAACGCGAGATATTGATGGCGATGGCCGGACCTTTGGCAAATCTTATCCTTTTTATTGCCGCTGCGGTGATAATACGACTAGGCCTTGCAATGGGCTACTTTTACCCGCCTGAAAGCATCACGTCCTCGAATGTAACCGCCGCCGAGCATGCAGGCTGGGCGAACAGCATAGCGGTGATGATAAGCATACTTTTTACGCTGAATCTGGTGCTGTTTGTCTTTAATCTCTTACCCATACCGCCATTAGACGGAAGCTGCCTCGTGCCGCTGTTTTTAAGCAGTGAAAATGCTCACAAATACAAAGAGCTTATCAGCCGACCAGCCTACTCAATTGTCGGATTGGTAATCGCATGGCAGTTTTTCGGTTATATATTTGAGCCTGTTAACCTCTTCTTGCTCAATCTTCTCTACCCCGGATATCACTACGGCATTTAATTTGTCTAAAAGCAGATTTTACCTGTGAAATTTCAGCTTCAATTGTTTGTCAAAAGTGACTCTCAGAGCATCCTTTGCTACCCTGCGATTCATCCTTCGTAGCAAGACTGTGGAAAACGGAAGCGCTGCGGCGCACAAGTCTGCTTTCACCCATTAAGTTCTTCTTTTTTAATGGCCAAACTTAATCCGCAATCAGATTAATAGGTTATGTGACTTATTGCGAAATCGTCTCCTGGGACAACTCTATAAGCCAGATATTACGGAATTGTACCTCATTGCCGTGGTCCTGCAGACATATTCCGCCGGGCTCCTTTACATTATTGTCCATTGCCACGGCTGTCGGTCTAGGGACTATTAAGTTCTCGTGAATTGTTACGCCGTTATGAACGACACCTACCTGTGCGTCGCTGACTTTCTTGCCTGCTGCATCAAACCGCGGCGCCCGGAAAGTAATATCATAGCTCTGCCATTGCAAAGGTGGTGCGCACATATTCACCAGCGGCGTACCAATCTCATAGACACCACCGCATTCATTGTGCCGTGCTTTAAGGCCGTAACTATCAAGTATCTGCACTTCGTACCGTCCCTGCAGATATATACCGCTGTTGCCGCGCGACTGACCACGCGCCTTAGGCATAAACGGAGTGCGAAATTCCAGGTGCAGCTTGAAATCCTTGAACGTTCTTTTTGTTACTATAGAACCTGCCCCCGACACGACCTGCATCGCTCCATCAACGAGCTTCCATCGCACTTTATCTGTTTGTACCCTGTTCAGATTGACCTGCTTCCATTGTACATCTTTTGCATCCGATTTTTCCGGCTCAAACGCCACATCAAAGAGCGCCCTAAAACTTTTGCCATGCTGTTGATAAGGACCGGCTATCTCCCAAAACGTCAAGAAGCCATCATTCTTTTTGTAGTATTCGTCAGCTCCAGTATCGCTGGACTCGGATGAGGCCATTTCCTTAATCCCATCAAGCAGCCTGCCGTTTTTGTCGGCCAGCCGCACGCACGCTTCCCAGCCCCCGCCGCCATTAGTGACCTTCAGTAGAAGGTCATTCCACCGTGCTTTAAGCTTCACCTGCTTTTTGTCCTGTCCCGGTGTCAATGGACGCCCGATATTTTTTTCATGCACCAGCTTACCATTGAGCCACACCTTAACACCATCATCACTACCCAGCTCAAGCATTACCTTCCGCTTTTTACCCGACCAAACTTTGCACCGCAAATATACCGCGGCGTTATCATGACCACCAACAAACTCGGCAATACCAATACGCCCGACAAATGTCCCGACATGCTCCCACTGGTCAAAATTTGTGCCATCAAACAGAACTATCGCCCCAGCCGGCGGCTCTGCACCAAGCGCGGGCGGAACGCGGTAAACCTTCTCCATAGCAAAGCTTTTATCCAAGTTTTGTCCTTGCTTGTCTTTTCCATGGAAACTCCCGATGAATTTACCTCCTTCAATAACCGCCTGCACTTTAAAATCTGCGCCATCTTGCTCGTTTTGACCTGTAAAGCGCACTCGTCTCGGCGAAGGCTGAGCCGTAGCCTGGACCGCTGCATTTTTTAGCTCACCATCAAGTACTGCCATCGGCTGGATTTGCTTGTCAAATTCCTCAAGCAGATTAGCTCGATACTTTCCCCTGCCCACAGCTATCACCTGTGCGACTAATGGCCCAGTAACATTTGCATCACTTGCCTTCCAGCTGCCCTGCCAGTCACCCATAAACACATCTGCACCGTCAATCGCCTTTTTGGCCTCCTGAACAAATTTGCCTCGTTCAGAATTTGATGACGCCGCTTCGCCGGAGGCGAGCGAATATAAAACAGAAGAAAGTAACAGAATCGATGTTACTGCGGCGACTATGTAACTGTTGTTAAAAAAACAAGATTTGTCGTTTTTTTGCCTTAATCGGATAATCATAGCTTCCAAATTCTCCTTTTATTATGTATGGCTGTTTTTTGAAATGAAAACGGATTAATCCGCCACTCTGTATGGCGAATTAACCTTCTGCTTTTATCTACAATCACCTAATCCTTTTGAGCATTTTCTGTGCCTCCTCGCGCACCGAATCACTTTTCGTGTTTTGGACAACTTTCTGCAGCACAGCTTTTACCTCCTTAGCGTGACTTCTGCGTATAGCTCCAGCGATTTTTACCACCGCCAACTCCGCTTCCTGCTGAAGAGTCGTATCCTCTAAATATTCAGCAGCCGTTTGCAGCGCGTCAAGAGATTTGACATCGGCCAGACCTGACAGCACCTGTCTTTTTAACGTCGCATCCGGTGCCAAAGTCATCGCCTTCTTATACAACTTAACCGTCTCTTCCACCGGCCGGTCGCTGTCAAGACCAATCAGACGTATAAAACCACGCAGAGCCAGAATCCGATGTACGTTATTATCAGATTTCTGCGCCACATCCTGCAGGTCTGTTAGTGGTAGAGAGCTTGGCCATTCTGACAGGGCGCGAATAGCAGCATCCTGTATCTTGGCGTCATCATCTTTCAAAGCTTCACGAAGCACTTCTATGGAATTGTCGTCCCCGATTTTACCGAGCGCACTTAACAGAGAGCACCGGCCATCCACATCTTTAACCGAAGGTAGCGCAGCTAATACTGCTTCTGCCTGTTTACTTTTGTCGCTGATTTTGTGAGCCACTGCTGCCACAGTCTTTTCCGCCTCCTTGCGCTCGGATTCACTTTGCAGTTTTATTAAATTCTCTATTAACTGCGGTAAGTATTCGGGTCCCGCGACTTCCTTTAAGACCTTAAACGATTCCCGTCGAACCTTACTGTCTGAATCCTGTGCGGTTTCCAGCAAAGTTTTCGCACCTGCGCATATATTGCGCCCGCCTACACTGCGAATCAGCTCAATTTTTGTCCCAGCCTCTACCTGCGGGATGCTTGCCAGAATTGTTTCATCAACCTCTGAACCGCGCAGCCGATACAAGCTCTCGCGTGCAGCTTTCTGCTGCTCACCCCTCGTTGATGCTGCAACCTGTGCCAAAAATGTAACGCTCGAAGCATCCCCCAACTGGCCTAATGCCTTCAAGGCCGCAAGGCGAACGGAGTTGTTTTCGGATTTGGCTGCTGTAACAACCGCCTGCAAAGCCGCCCGGTCACCCCTATCAGCCAGCGCTGATAACAACTGCACCTGGCTCTTAGCAGGAAGATTCGGAAGTTCTTTGGCAAAAGCTTCTGTCGCCTCCTCACCGGGAACATCCTTTATCATCGATATGGCGGCAGGGTGCATCGTCTCATCCTCGCTCTGAAGGATGTCGATGACAATCCCGATGGCACTATCTTGCGCCACCTCTGAAGCAAACGCCTGCAATACCATCGTACAACCCATAAGCAAATAAACTAAAAGTGAACAGAACATAAGTGCTCTTGTATTCTTACTCAGTCGACTCATTTTTTATCCTCTTTCGTTACAGTAATTATCCCACGCAGCGCTGCAGTACGAATTGGTGTCGGTTTATCAGGTTTGTACAGCTCCTTATATATGGCTAAAGCCTTATCTTTTTGCCCCTGAGCTGTAAGCCGGTCGGCACATTTCAAGTAAGCATCCAAAACCGGCACTCGCAACTTGCCGCTTGTCTTGTCTTTGGCCTGGGCCAGCACTTTCGTAGCTTCCAAGCCGGCTATCATACCCAAGGCCGCTATTGCTGCCTCCGCCACCATCGAATCCGAATCAGAAACCAGTTTACTCATCGCAGTCACTGATTTGCTGTCACGACGTTGACCTAACGAATTGATTATACCGACCTTTACTTTGCCGGTTGCTTTCGGTAAGGCCTCACGCAATGCATCATCGACAGCCGAATCGAGTATACGCTCCAATGCGTACCTTGCCATGTCAGATGTTTCCTCACCGGTGAGCATTTTAGCCAGTGTAGGCACCGAGCGTTTTGTGCCAATAATGCCCAACTGCCTGCACGCAAATTGCTTGCCCGCCCGTGTTGAGTCAGAAGATTTGAGCACATCCAGCAAATTGTTCTCAATCTTCTTCAATTTCCCTTTATTGCCGTAGACTCCGCGTAAATTATCACTGAACTCAACCAGTGCAACACGGCTCTTTCCCCAATCATACTTTTTGATTTTTTCTATTAACTCATCCATTCTTGACCCTTTCCTGAACTAATCAACAGGTTTTGGCTTCGTATCAACCTCTAAATCTCCAAGCGCAAACTGTATCCCGTCAAGGTAGTGCTGCAATACCGCCGGGTTCCAGTAAATTCTATTGTTGTGCCCAAGTGAGCAGTAGAACAAGCGTCCTTTGCCGTACGTTTTGACCCAGCTAATACCGGTATCCTCATCGCCGGGTCTAACTCCTCTGGCGTTTTTAGTAGCTTCGTCGCTCATATCAAGACTCATCAGAACAAGCTGTTTATCCCGCGAGTACAGCGGCGCATCTGTTCGATAAATCTCATCCTTTATCTTAAATCCTTTTCCTCCAAACGCCGCCGTAAGCGGATGGTTCGGCTCGTCGATTTTTATTGCCCAGGTCCCACCAGCTACCCAGGGATGGCCGGTAAACTTGCCACCCATCATTCGTTGACCTTCCGGCCATCTGTAAAAATTATCCGTTGCCGCATGGATACCCACTATGCCTTTTCCGCCTTTGATGAAATCCATCAATGCCTTACAACGCTCGGGGGTCTTTCTGGGGTCAAACTCAAGATGCGTCGTATTGTTAAGGCACACTGCATCAAACTGCTTGAGGCTCTCCGCCGTGAACACGGAATAGTCGTCGGTAATTACAGTCTCGTAGGCACCTGCCTTTTGACCTATAAGCTCAAGTGCCTTATTGGCCACCGGGATAGATGTATGAAAATAGCTTTCACACCGCCAGAAAACCAAAAGTTTCCGCGGATTGACAGGCTTAACAGCCGCGTTATTCGGCGCAGCTTTTTCTATTCGTTGCACTTCCTGAGGCGATAGCTTCCGCAGCTCTTTTGGCGACTGCGCCTGCGAAATATCTGCAACCATCGACAAACAAAACATGGCAAGCAACCCAAGGTTAATAATTTTTGACCCTTGATTCATTTCTTTTTCTTTCCGTTCCCCAATATTCAGTAATCATTAATCAATAATAAATTTTATAAATGCCACGGGCTGCGCATCGGCCGCGACAACATCCGGTTGGCCTCATCGCTATTAAGGAAAATCTCCTTCTCAGGGTTCCACTTCAGTCTCTTCTTAGTGAGCATAGCTATCTCTCCCAATAACCCAACGCTGATGGACCGATGGCCAATCTCCGCCGGAGCTACCGTCTCTTTACGACTCTTGATACAGTCTATAAAATTCTGTGCATGGTCTCGGCTCTCATACAGATGTATTTCGTCGGGACCAATCTTCTCATCTAAAACGCTCTGCGGCCCGGCGGTAAGGCCCTGACGATTGACATGAATCCAGCCCTTTTCGCCGTACCATTTTGTCCCACGCGGGATTGTCTTTTCGTTCATCACGGTTATCTCAATGCCGTTGGCATATTTGCATCTGATTTTATACTCCACCGGCGTATTATAGTTACCGTTTCTCGGATAAACGCCGCGGCCCTCTATCTCAACCGGACCGGTGCGGTCCAGTCCCAGGCCCCAGTGAGCTATATCGATGTGATGTCCCGCCCAGTCGGTAAGCTGACCGCCGGAGTAGTCCATAATCCATCGCCAATCCCAATGAGGTGCATTGCGACCAAACTTCGTATAAGGCCGCCACGGTGCCGGCCCTAACCAGAAGTTCCAGTCCAGACCGTCAGGCACGGGCGCCACCGGAGTATTAGGTCCACTACTTCCGGTCGGAAGACCAACCTCAACTCTGGCTACCTTGCCGATACGTCCATTGCGAACCAGCTCGCAGGCCCGGCGGAAGTTCTGGTCTGAACGCTGCTGACTGCCTGTCTGCCACACTATGCCATAACGCTTGACCGCATTGCATATCGCCCGGCCTTCGCGAATAGTCCGTGCCAGCGGCTTTTGAGCGTAGATATCCTTGCCAGCCCTGGCCACCATAATAGCGAGTATCGAATGCCAATGGTCAGGCACCGCTATCGCGATAACATCGATGTCACCACGCTCGAGGAGGCTGCGGAAATCAGGGTATGTCACGCAGTCACTGTTACCGTATTTTTGGTCAATCTCCCCCTTGGCATTATCACGATGACTTTTATCAACATCACAGACGGCCACTATACGCACATCCGGTTTGCTTAGAAATCCCCGCATATCCCACGTGCCCTGGCTACCTACCCCTATGTGGCCCATCGTGATGCGATTGCTCGGCGCCACGGCACCATCCTTTCCAAACACCGAAGAAGGCACGATATAAGGAAATGCTACTACACCTACAGCAGTGCCCGTCACTGTTTTCAAAAACCGGCGGCGACTGATATTCTTATTCTTACTTTGTGCCATCTATTAATCCTCTTTCCTTAAATAACTATTACAGGTGCCAGGGACTGCGCATCGCCTTGCCGAGCAGCCTCGCGGCAGTTGGGTCATCGATAATCTCTTCCGTGTCCGGGTTAAAGCGTATCTTGCGTCCCAGCAGCATGGCAATCTGGCCGAGGTGGCCCGGTGTCACCGAGCGGTGCGCAACCTCACACGGCGTTATCGTTGCACTACGGCTCTTCACACAGTCCAGAAAATTACGCTGATGACCGGGTGAACGAAGCAGGTGTATATCGTTAGGCCCAAACTTCTCTGCAAGTATTGCCTTGGGTTCCGCATCTATCTGCTGATTCCGGTCTACCCAGACCCACCCGTCTTTACCTATCCACTTCGTCCCGCCTCGAATATCATTGTATCCTCCGGCTATCGTTATCGTAATGTCCTTAGGGTACTTGGCTGTCAGGCGATACCTCGTCGGGCTGTTCCATAAAGTGTCTTTCGAATATTTGCCGTGGCCCTCTATCTCATGAGGACCGGTATAGTCAAATCCTAAGCCCCAGTGCGCAATGTCAAGATGGTGGCCGACCCAGTCCATTAGCTGGCCGCCGCCGTGGTCAAGAATCCATCGCCAGTTTTTGTGTACATGTGCAGGACAGTACGGTGCATAAGGTGCAGGCCCAAGCCAAAGGTCGTAGTCGAGCTCCTTAGGCGGCGGACATATCTCTTTCTGATGCCTTGTTCCTTCGTAATCGGATTGACCGGGCGGCAGCCCTACCTCAACCGTATGCACTTTACCAATTCGGCCGTTCAGCACAAGCTCGCAGGCAAAGCGGAAGTTTGACTGCGACCGCTGCCAGCTGCCGGTCTGCCACACACGACCGAACCGTTTCACCGCATCGCATATCGCCCTGCCTTCTTTGAAAGTGTGCGAAAGCGGCTTTTCACCGTAAATATCTTTACCGGCCCTTGCAGCTTCTATAGCAGGTATCGAATGCCAATGGTCGGGCAAACTGAGCGTAACCGTATCAATATCATCACGCGCCAGCAGCTCCCGGAAGTTATGATACGTTGCACAGTCTTTATTTCCATAGTGCTCATTGACACGATTCACTGCTTCTTGCAGATGATTTTTGTCTATATCGCAAACTGCGATGACTTGACAGTCTTTCTCAGCGAGGAAAGAGTTGAGGTTACCTGACCCCTGCCAGCCAATGCCAATTAAGCCCATAGTAATTCGCTCACTCGGCGCAACACTGCCGGCCTGTCCAAGAGCCGATGAAGTAATAACATACGGAAAGCTTATCGCCCCCAAAGCCGCCTCGGCAGTACCTGTGAGGAACTTACGCCGGCTGATACGCTTCTTGCTGACCATAATTTAGTCTCTCCTTCTTACTTATTACTCTTCAATTACAAATCTCACGGCATTTTGATTTTTACTTTTCGGGATTACTTATCAAACGCAGCATCAAAGGCAAGCTGCGAAGGTTTAAAGTCGGCCTTTTTGATGTACTCGCAGGCCTCTTTGGCACCGTGCTCACGGTCCATACGGCTGTCCTCCCACTCAATTGAGAGAGGGCCCTGATAGCCGATATCATTGAGAGCAACGATGATTTCCTCAAAGTTGGTGTCACCATGGCCTATTGAACGGAAATCCCAGTATCGCCTCGGGTCTGCAAACTCCGTATGGCCGCCGAACACACCAACCGTGCCGTCGCCATGACCCCACCAGGCATCCTTCATATGAGCATGAAAGATTCTATCCGGAAAGGTACGGATAAACTTGACGTAGTCAACCCCCTGATAGCCGAGATGACTCGGGTCGTAATTAAAGCCAAAAGCCTCGTGGTTATTGAGGGCTTCAAGAGCACGTTGCGCCGAGGCAATATCAAATGCAATCTCTGTCGGGTGAACTTCGAGAGCAAATTTTATGCCCAAGTCCTTAAAAGCATCAAGTATAGACTTGAATCTCTCTGCGAAATCCTTGTAACCTGCTTCTATCATATCCGGTGGCGTTGGTGGAAACGAGTAAAGCATATGCCAGATTGAACTACCCGTAAAACCGATGACTACCTTTACGCCGAGTTCTTTTGCTGCTTTACCGGTGTCAATCATCTTCTGAGCCGCTCTCTTTCGCACGCCTTCAGGGTCTCCGTCGCCCCAAACATCCGGAGGCAGGATAGCTTTATGGCGCTCATCGATATTATCGCAGATTGCCTGGCCTACAAGATGTGACGAAATTGCAAAGACTTTAAGGCCGTGCTTTTCCAACAACGCCCGCTTTGCCTTACAATAGCCCTTGTCTTTCAGGGCCTTATCAACCTCAAAGTGGTCACCCCAGCAAGCAAGCTCTAAGCCATCGTATCCCCAGCTTGCCGCCTTCTCAGCTAATTCCTCCAGTGTCAAATCCGCCCACTGCCCCGTAAATAACGTAACTGGTCTTGCCATCTCTCATTCTCCTTAATCAAATAATGTGTTAGAAGCTCTTCGTAAACCCACCACGCATATGGCAGGTAAAACGCATTCCTTCATTAATAAATAACGCTTACGGCCGTTATTTTATTGCATTCTCCTCCAGTTTGAGTACCCCTGTCATATAACTACATCTAAACCACCTTACAAACGAACTCAAGTCTTTTCTCTACTGCCATTGTCAAAAACGCTTATTATAACCTGAATAGGCTGAAATGCAATTCAATTTTCCCGCAAAAATACCGCCTCCTGCAACTGCAAAAACATATATTGAGGGAAAGTAGGGGTGCTCTGCACATCATTATCTACTTTTTTAGGCCGTAAACCCTGTTATAAAGATTATTTCTAACGGGGCTGTGTATTTTTCCCAACGGGGTAAAGCCACTGTGCATCAGCCAGTTTGTAACCGACGATTTCATCAGGCCTGAAAAATACCTTGATTTCCTGCTCAGCCGATTCGGAGCTATCCGACCCATGAACAAGATTGTGTGTTTGTGAACAGCCAAAATCGCCGCGAATAGTGCCCGGCTCGGCTTCATAGCCGAAAGTAGCACCCATCATTTTGCGAGCCATACCGATAACCCCCTCCGCCTCCCAGACCATTATTAGTGACGGTGCTGAAGTGATAAATTCTATCAGGCCTTTGTAGAAAGGTTCGTCTCTATGAACCGCATAGAATTGACTGGCCAGTTCTTTTGAGATTTGCAGAAACTTTGCGGCAGTGAGCTTAAATCCTTTGCTCTCGAATCGCTCAACTATCCGGCCGGCCAAATGCCGTTGGATTGCATCCGGCTTAATAATAATTAAAGTGCGTTCTGCCATACTCCCAGTTTAGGCAACCACAGGGTGTTGCACCTCACACTCCCTCGGGGACAATGTAAATCTCGACTCGTCTGTTTTGCGGATTGCCCTCTTTATTGGGTTTATTCGGCGCCACAGGCCGGTTTTCACCGAAACCACGGATACTCATTCGTTGCTGCTCGATGTTATTTGCTCCCATTATGTCAAGCACGGATATCGCTCTATGGGCTGAGAGATGCCAGTTGGTCGGATGTTTTGCTTTTGTGTCTGGCTTGAGAATAGGAATATCGTCGGTGTGGCCGGCAATTATGATATCGAATTTTTTGCCCTGCTCGGAATTTAAAATGGCGCAGAGGGACTTGACCGACTCGACCGCTTCAGGTGTCACAATGTCACTTCCCTTTTCAAAAAGCAGGTCACTTTTGAACCGGACTATTCCCATGTTTTCGTCAAAAGTAACCAATTCAGGCTGTTGCTTGGCAAAATCTTCGAGCATAGTGCTAAGCTCGACCGGCAATGCTGCTCCACCGTAGAGTAATTTCTGCTGCATTGAAGCAACTAACTCGTTCTTTTTCTGCAGGTCTTCTTCAAGCGCATCAATTTGTTGTTTCAAAGCGTCTTCGTTGATGCTGCTTTTTTCATTAGCGTCGGCAACCTGCCTGTTCAGCTGGTCAATCTGCAAGCTTGCAGTTTGCGCCTGGCTGCCCAAGTCAGCTATTTTTTTGCGTTGCGTATCATTCTGAATTCTGAGGTCTTTTAGTTCCGAGTCGCAGCCATTTAGAAGTGCCAGACAAATACATAAAAGAAAAAACGCTGAGAGTTTAACGGTTCTCATCTTTCAATCCTTTCCAAGAAAACTATTGTTTATCCCTTTCCAGCTACGGCCCCTAAGGGGACGAGTTGCCACCCTTAAAAACACACAAGCCGTTTATTTCATAATCTATAAATAAAGCCGATTTGCACTTGGCCGTCAAGAGCAAACTTAACAAAATATCCGCAGACTTATAATAGCTTCAGCAAATAGGTTCATTCAAAAAAACCTCGTTTTTTTCTAATTTTGGTATAATGGGGACGAGATAAGGATAAGTTTGCTCTTTGACAAGTTCGAATCACCTACACCTAGCATACTTAATCCTCCATTGGCGACTGCATAGTATGCGGGGGCGACCCTAACCAAATCTGCTGTGGGGGAAGAAGCTGTTGCGATAAGGATGATTGTAAAGAATGTATAAATGGCGTATGCCAAGGATGTGACCCTGATACCGAGTTCTGCTGCGCAACACCCTGGGGCCGAAGATGCTGCAATGAAGGCCAAAAATGCTGTACTTATTATTATGAAAGTTATGGTTGGCTTGTTCCTCATTGCTGCAACTCTGATCAAGATTGCTGTAATGACCATTGTTGCGACCCTAACATATGTGAAACATGTGTGGATGTAAATGGCGTAGACACATGCAAACCATGCGGCGGCGACCCAAATCAGAAGTGCTGTGATGGCTCTTGCTGTTATAAGGTCTGGACTAAAGAAACTGTAGCTTCATCCACTGTGCCTTGCCCTAGTTGTGGAAGTGAGGGCGTAGATTGCGGTGGAACGACCACGGAGTTAGAAAGTTATGAGAAGTGTCTAAACGTCGGAGTTGGTCAAGGTGAGCATTGTGAATGTACTGATACATGGCAGCCGGTAGGACATGAATATCCATGCATGATAAACTGGGATATAGATGCAATGCAGTCGTGTGCCGAAGAACTCCTTTTGTGTATACCTTCGTGTATCGGTGTTTTATTTGAACCCGCTAGTTGTGCTGATTGTCTTTGTAATGCGTCAGTCGAATGTTGTGGTGGTGGCGAATGTGAAGTCTGTGATTTTATTGAGGATTGCATAAAGGACCCTTTAACTATCGTACCGCAGAAAAGGGTAGTATTTTCAAGTTTTGGCTGTTAGTACTTCTAAATAATAAAATATTAAAAATTTATTTTAAAATGAATTAAATAAAAAGGAGTCGCTATGAAAAGGTGGAATATCCTAGTTCTGCTATTGGTGGTTTTGGCTTGCAACTTTACATACGCTGGGTCAGAAAATATTGCTATCCCTACGGAAGAACAGGTGCAA
>CAZOQJ010000034.1:0-19327 GCA_964581905.1 uncultured Pirellulales bacterium | reverse complement strand
TAAATTCAACCTGATTTGGAATGTCACCTATAGCATAAATTGCCCTGTCCCACAATTGAAATCCAAAGTGCTCAAAAAGCCAGTCTTCAAGCTGGTTTATGTGCACCAGGAATCGCCACCCGCCCACGGCACCTATAGCGGAACCCAAAAGCCCTATTAAAAAAGCAAAGCCCAAAAATAGTTGGACTATATTGATATTCGCAACGCCTATGCTTTTCAATATACCTATGTCCTTACTCTTATGGCTAATTATCATATAAAAAACCACAAAGACAATAAAGACAGTCGTAATGCCCACAAGGCCAAACATCGCCGTCATCAGTGTTTGTTCTTTTTCCATTGGTGCGATAACTGCACGCCTATAGCTTTTCCAGCTTTGCACGGACACCGTATCCAGCAAACTTGCCTGCTTTTCACCACTCTTTTCCTGCTTGAATCTCTGCCACAGTAAAGTAACCTTTTCGCACCCGGCGTTCAATTTGACGTTTGGCTTAAACTTGATATGGATAGCGTTTGCTCGTTTGTCAGGTCCCGCCATGCCGCAAAGTAGCTGTACTTGTTCAAATGGCAAATACACTATTGAATTATCCACTCTGGCCAAGCCACTCTGCGAAGTGTCGTTGTAATAGAAGGTTTGCGTATTGACCAGACCCGCTCCTGCTTTGGCCAGAGCACCTTTGGCAGTTAACGGAAAACAGGTTACTGCAATGGCTATATCAGCTTCGGCTGGACGGAAACCATAAGTGTATCTGCCTTGTTCATCTCGTTCCAGAGCCAAGTCGATTCCTAACACGCAACTGGCATAATTCGGGTCTTTAACTGGCTCAAAAACATTCGACACATCGTCTTTATGGTAATGCAGCGTTTGGGCAAAGCCGGTTGCCCGGCTGTGTCTAACCGGGTCGATGCCCATAATCTCAACGCCGTAGTTTTCATCCGAGCCTTTGCGAGTTATCAAAGCGTAGCTTTTTATCACAGGCGATATACCATCAATAAAAGCTTCTTTTGATAGTATTTCCATAAAATTTTCGTAGTATTCGAAGCCCACCAGTGATTCGGTGCCGACGACGCAATCTCCCACAAAACTATGGTTTTTCTGCTTAAAGTCGGACACCAGCCCCGTCAGAACCGTCATCACAACGACAACGATAAACACGCATAGCGCAACCGCCAGCACCGCAAAATACGTTATCCGTCGTTTTATCAAATACCTGATTGCAAGAATAATCTTATACATAAGAAACTGAAAACTTAGAACTAAAAGCTAAAAATTGTGTTTCACAATTTTAAGTTTTGGTTTTGCGTTTTACACTTTACACTTTACACTTTATTCATACCGCAAAATCTCTACTGGCCTCGTTCTTGCTGCGACAATTGCCGGAATTAATGCACCGATGGCCGCGGCTGCAACTGCGAACAGCACAATCCACGAGGCCCAGGGCCAATTAATTTCGTTCGGTATCCGGCTAAACATATATACACTGCTTTTCCAGAGCTTCAACCCGAATAGTATCCTTATCCACTGCTCCATCGCATTTATATTTTTTGTAAAGATATATCCAAGGACAGCTCCAATTCCTGAGCCGACCAGGCCGACAAAAGCACCAAATCCAACGAATATAAAAATCACTGAGCTGCTCGCCGCCCCGCAGCTTTTTATTATTGCGATGTCCCTCTGTCGTGTTATCACAATCATATAAAATATGCAGAATATCAGCACAATCACGCTAAAACTTACAACACCAAATATCACTAACAAAACTCCCATTTGCTGTAATAGCGCTGCGATATATTTGCTTTGCATCTGCTCAGATGTTTGGATATCGGTGTATCTTATAAGATGTGGGGCCCATTGAAGTTGCTCTGCTGCAAAAACTTCCCATGCGCCTCGAATCTGTGCCAGTGCTGCCTCTGTGTCGGTACCGCTTACAAGTTTAATTTGAATTTGGTCGGCAACCGGCTCGTTTTCGTTCGGAAAGATTCTTCTTTGCAATTCTTCTATCGGCAGATATATAAATCTTTTATCAATATCATAGACCCCTGTGAAAACTACATCGGCAATTACAAAGCTTATTGTTCTTCTCTTAAAATCATAAGTCAGATTTTTTTGTCCTCTGTCCTCTATAACCGTTCCTGTTGTAAGAACAGCTTGTTGGCCGAACATCTGGTCAATAGTGTGAAAATCATATTCATCGGTCTTTTCATTCGGCTCAGTTATGACTGCGATTCCTGTGAATCCTCCGATACGGGAGTTTCGAACTTCAAAAGTTGGTTCACCCGGGGAGTCCTTTTGTTTGAGCAGGAATTGCTTATAATCGGTTACCTTTGCTCGTCGTGCCGGCTCAATCCCCCAAATTTGAACCGCACGGACTTTGCCTTTGCCTAAATGCAGCAGGCCCTCAGCCGATAGTATCGCTGTCGCTGCCTTTACAGCACTTGTTTGCTCCAGGCGTTCGATAAATAGCGGATATTTCGCAAATTTAATCGGCGCCGTGAGAACAACATCGCCCATTGTATCGGCTGCGGCTTTTTTAAACGCATGGATGTAGCTGGTGAACAGACTCGCAACAGCTATCAATAAAGACACGGACAGCGCAACTGCGGTAATACTTAAAAATGCAATCTTTTTCTTATGCAGGTATCGCAGCCATAAAAATAATTTCAGCATTGCAGGTTCAATCTCCCTTTTTGCCACAAAGGCACCAAGTTTTTTTAATTTATAATTCCTTTGTGACTTTGCGTCTTCGTGGCTAAATAGGTTTCAGAAGTGGAAACAGCACTACGTCCCGGATGCTTGTAACACCGGCCAGGACCATTATTAACCTGTCGATTCCAATCCCCAGCCCTCCTGCCGGCGGCATACCATATTTCAAAGCTGTTATATAATCAGCGTCCATTTTTGTTAGCGACTCTTCCTGGCCGCGCAGCTGAGTAAGAAAATTTTCATATTGCTCAGCAGGGTCGTTTAGCTCGGTATAAGCGTTGGCCAGTTCCATACCGGCGATAAACAGCTCAAACCGCTCGGCGAATGCGGGTTCGTCTTTCCTGCGCTTGGCTAACGGGCAAAGTGCTGCAGGATAATCAATCACAAACGTAGGATTCACGAGATTGTCCTCAACGGTGGTCTCGAACACTTCGTTGATAAGCACTGCATTGTCCATGTCCGCATGTTCAATGTTTAACTGTTGTGCCTTTTTCCTTATAGCTTCTATATCATCAATATCACAACCGCCATATTCTTTTAAGAGGTCCGCATATTGTGCCCTTCGCCAGGGCCGAGCATAGTTAATCGAAGCTTGGCCGAGTTGAATTTGCTTGCCCGGGCAGTGTTTGTCCACACACTCAGAAAAAATCTCTTCGGTCAAATCCATCATTACATTATAATCGGCGTAGGCCTGATATACTTCGAGCATCGTAAACTCCGGATTGTGTTGACGGCTGAGCCCTTCATTGCGGAAATTTCGGTTGAGCTCGAAAACCTTTTCCATTCCTCCGACCAGCAGCCGCTTTAGGAAAAGCTCCGGTGAAATCCGCAGAAACAAATCCAAATCCAGACTGTTATGGTGTGTAACAAACGGTTTTGCCGCAGCCCCGCCGGCTATCGTTTGCATCATCGGCGTCTCGACTTCCAGAAAGCCGCGCGATTTAAGAAATTCACGAATCGTGGCAATAATGGCACTTCGTTGCTTAAACCGTTCCATCACCTCAGGATTGGCCCATAAATCTACGAACCTGTGCCGATAGCGCAGGTCAATATCTGCAAGTCCGTGAAATTTCTCCGGTGGCTGGCACAGACATTTGCTAAGAAGCGAAAGACTATCAGCCCATATAGTAATCTCGCCCGTTTTCGTCTTGCCTAATTGGCCGGCGGCACCGATTATATCACCAAGCTCGAGCAATTTAGCCAGCGGCCATCCTGATGCCTCCTGACCCAGAAGCTTTTTGCTCAGGCCGATTTGGATAATGCCGCTGCGGTCCCGCAGGGTAATAAAAATGAGCTTACCGATGTCCCTAAGCAGGACAATTCTGCCGGCACATTTAGCTCGTTGCGTCTCGTCACCTTCGGTAAATCTGCCCTTGATGTCCTCGGCCGCTTCTGCGCCGTCGAACCTTACTCCATAAGGGTCAATACCCAATTCCCTGAGTTGCTTCAGCTTCTCTTGCCTCTGAAGTTCAAGCCGGCTTTGGGCTTCGACTGAGCTTGGCCGAATGTCCTGTTCTTGGGGCAGGGAGGAATCTCTTTCTCGTCTGGGCGAAGGCCCAGCCGGAGTCCCGATTGTATCTTTTGTGTTTGCCAAATCAGCGTACCTTTAAGGTCAAAAGTCAGCCGGCACGTCCATTCTCCGTAGCATTTCCATTCTCCGCAGCCCCTAAGGGGCGAAGGACGAAACTACGAAGGATGAACGCCAGCTCCTGAGCTTTCGCCTCGATCAATTTGCATTTAATCACTAAAAGCCCAATCGCCAACTGTGGGTCGGCGGCCAGGGTTTCTTCTATTGTGTATTTTTTAAGCTCATCCTTTGTGTTGTCATGGTCGGCTTTGACCAATACGCTACTATCCCGTTCCGTCTCGAGCATTTTTTTAAGTTCGGCGCTTGTCAGCTTAACCTCGACATCCGGTCCAACGCCCCAGTCTTTTCTTCCTTGTTTTTCCATCGCCCTCCTGCTTTCGACTCTCTGGCCGGAAGGTAAATGATAATACGCCATCGTGTATTTCAGCTGGGCATCTCCAGTTGGATAGTATATTATTCCCTGGACGCTGCCTTTACCATGAGTTCTCTCTCCTACTAAAATCGCCCGGTTATGTTTAGCATCGGCTAACGCACCAGCCACTATCTCAGAAGCACTTGCCGAGCTGGAATTTATTAGTATAACGAGCGGATAATTCGGATGTGTATTTCTCCTGTGTGCTGCCTCAAAAGCTAATCCTCTGCCAAACCCGCGTTCCGTTCTGACTATCAGACCTTCTTTGATAAATTTGTCGGTTACCGCAACTGCGCTATCTAAAAGTCCGCCGGAATTGAAACGCAAGTCCAGAATCAACCCCTTTAATCCCTCCGCCCGGGTTCCCATTTTACCATCTTTTTGCAAAATGAGGTTCCCTTCAAGCTCACGTAATAATTTTTCTAAATCTGTAGAAGTTTTCTCAGAAAAACTGGTGAGCTGAATATAGGCGATTTTGTCCTGTTCATCAATTATATACCGCCATTTGCCTGTTTCGGTTCTTTGCCAGCCACGAATGGTTGGAACGGTTATCTTAGCTCTGGTTATGGTAATATCCTTGGTCTTATCTTCGCCGGGCCGGCTTATCGTCAACGTTACTTTGGTACCCTTCGGGCCGGTAATCTTGTGAACCGCACAGGTTAGAGTCATATCTTTTGTTGGGACCCCATCCACCTTCTCAATCACATCACCTGCATCAAGACCAGAGTTGTAGGCCGGTGTATCGGGTAGCAAACTCACTACCGTCAAAAGTCCTTTCTGTTTCGTAATCTCTATGCCAATACCCGTAAACTCATTAGTCATCGTTTTCTGAAAGTCCTGCATCTGCTTGGGCCAAACTATCACTGTATAAGGGTCGAGTGTAGATAGCGATGCTTCGACAAATTGTGAAATCAGTACTGGCTGAGGCAATTCAATAGTTGTTGTATTGAGCGACAGAACCTTTTCAAAAACATCTACAAATTCGTCATAATCGAATCCTGCAGGTGATTGTTCAACTTCGGCTAAAACCGCCGCCAGAGTTGCTGACCAGGCCGTTACGGCCTCCGGCCGAAAACTTCGCTCCACACCAAAGGTTCGTCCGCTCTCCTCCAGGTCATCGACAGATGGGCTGGACGAGCCGTTTTGCCCGTCTCGGCTCGGCCAAGCCGAGGCAGACAGCGTGGTCGAATTTTGAATTTTTCCTACTACCTCACCCAACAACTGACATCGCTTGATAGCTTTAATTGCCATTTGCTTGTAATCAATAATGTCAACATAAGCAGCTTTCAACGCAGCAATCGCCCAGAGAAATATACCTTTTGTTACTCCCTCAAAACGCTGCTTGCTGGTCTCGCAGGGACTGTCCTGAAAAGATGCTGCAATACCGGCTTTCTCCCCAAGCCTCTCGGTGTAATCCGAATACTCCTTATTGTTTGGTTCGATGGCCTGCAGCCAGCTATAGCAGTTTATGTATGCATCGAGCCACTTGCCTTGCGACTCGTATTCAGTGGCTTTGTCTATTGCTTTTTGGGTAGTCTGTTTGACATGTGGTCTGGACAGAAGTTCCTCTTTCTGTTGTGTATCTGCAAGCTCGCACGCCCTCACGATAACTAATAGTGCCTCAGAGAGATTATTTGCATCACCTGCATCGTTGACATCCGCCTTAGTTTGGAACTTTTCCAGCTCAACTAACCTCTCCTTGTATTCAGCCTCCCGGGCCGATTGTCGTCGTTGACTTATGGCCTTGTATTCGGTGATGATTTCTGCTAACTGGCTAAGCTGGGGTTGTTGTGTCTGATTGAATTGTTTTATCAGTGTATCAGCAGCGTCAAATTTGCCCTGATAAATCAATCCGTAAATTTCTTTAAGTGCGTTTGGCTCAGCTAATACCGTCTCGGCTGGCCCCTGCGTCCCCCCCCACGTCTTCTTGTCGAAGACAAGAGTGGGGGGGCAGCGGGGAATCTCGGCGAGATTAGGTTCCGCTAACAGGGCCTTCGGGGCTTCAATAATCTCTGCTGGCTCAGGTTCTGGAACCTTGACCGTCCCGCTCCGGCTCGGTGAGCCTTCACCAAGACAAGTCGTCGGACGAGTTTCAGCGGGTGCCGGCTGAGGTGACACTTGGCAGCCAGTCAGGAAAAAGACAGACACCGCCAGCCAGATTAAGCTGGCCTTAAGAGGCGAAAAGCCGAAGCCTAAGACGCAACATTTGTAAATTTTAAGCTTTAAGTTGTTGTTTTGCATTTATGCTTAACATTCTTTGCTTTTATCACATACATTCAGCTGCTTTTCCGGCACAGCCTAAAACATGCAGCTTATGTTTTACCATGTCTTTAATGGCCTCTCTGCCGGGCCCGAGGTATTTACGAGGGTCAAACTCGCTGCGTTTTTCGGCAAAGACCTGCCGGATTTTAGCTGTCAGTGCCAGCCGTAAATCGGTATCTATATTGACCTTGCATATTGCCATCTTTACTGCCTTGCTGATGGAATCTTCCGGCACTCCCATTGCATTCGGCATATCACCGCCGTATTTGTTAATAAGGTCGACAAATTCCTTCAACACACTGCTTGAGCCGTGCATGACCAGCGGAAATCCGGGTAGCTTATCAGCTATCTTTTGTATCACGTCAAAAGCCAGCTTCGGTTCGGTCTTAAACTTATATGCGCCGTGGCTGGTCCCGCAGGCAACCGCCAGTGAATCACAACCACTTTTCTCAACGAACTCTATCGCCTGTTCCGGGTTTGTTAGGTGCTTTCCGACATCGTCAACTCCAACGACGTCTTCTTCAATGCCGCCTAACCGGCCCAATTCGGCTTCGACAACGACATCCCGAGCGTGGGCATATTCGACTACCTTCTTGGTAACTGCAATGTTCTCTTCGAACGGGAGTTTCGAGGCATCTACCATTACCGAAGTAAAGCCGTCGTCCACGAATTGTTTGCAGGTCTCAAAAGTATCTCCGTGGTCTAAGTGTGTTACGACAGGAATGTCAGGATTTTCCTTGACCACCACATTGATAATTGCCAGCAGGTAACTGATTTTCGCGTATTCACGTGCGCCTCTGGATACCTGCAGGATAAGCGGAGCCTTTTCCTCAGCTACGGCTTCGATTATCCCCTGTGTGATTTCCATGTTGTTCACATTGAATGCACCGATTGCATAGCCATTCTTGTAAGCCATCTCGAACATTTTTTTTGTACCAACCAACGCCATAATACTCTCCTTAAAAAAAACAAAGTTCAAAAATAAAAATTGTGGAGTCCCGCACCAATTGTCCCCCAGCCAAGCTGCATCTCTGCGGGCAACTCGGTACGGCGCCAAGGCTCAATTGGTGCGGGACGACTTCCTTAATTTTGCATTTTGCATTT
This sequence comes from uncultured Pirellulales bacterium, assembly GCA_964581905.1. GTDB lineage: Bacteria > Planctomycetota > Phycisphaerae > Sedimentisphaerales > Anaerobacaceae > CAZBWE01. The sequence continues at coordinate 11,257 of CAZOQJ010000034.1, read as the reverse complement.
TACATTTTGAATTTTCTTAATAGCCACCAGGACCGGTTATTCCCATATATCTTCTTGTCCCAAACGACATCTCCGGCACTCCCTGCGGCCATATAGTAAATACGATTGCGCGTTTTTTCAGCGACTCATCTGCATGGTACGTCAATGCCCAGTACATCCTGTGATATCGCCGGATAAGCGTTATATCACTTAGTACGTTGGCACCATAGTCAAAATCATATTGCTGTGAGAAAACCAGCGTGTATCGCGGGTCAAATGCATAAGTGGCCGCAAAAGTAAACATATTCGAGCCATGCTCGCCAAGGTTATTATTAAGCCGCTTTAAATATCTGCTGCCTATATAATAGCTCAAATTAGGCCAGCGTAGATGCGAAAAACCGATATTGAATTGCTGCACAACGCCGCTTTGCATATCATAATTCATGTCACTCAACAGGGCAGTAGTGTCGCTCAGATGCCAGATGTAGTCTGCGCCAAAGTAGTTCCGGCCCGGCCCGAATACATTGCTGCTGCGTCTGTCTCGTGGTGTGAAATGATTCATCAGCGGGATAAACGGCTTATTCCAGATGAACCGGTCCGGTCCTACTCTCGTATTGCCTGTGTCGCTCATCCATGTTAAGTCCGTATCCAGTCGCATCCAGTCAACTGTCCGCTGATTATCATCAGTGCCTCTCTTGGTTTGCAGCCGTTGAGAAATACCTACGTTCAACATATCACGCTGCTCGATGACTGAATCGCTCTCAATGTAACCGACAGCCGTAATGTACGGGCTTACGATATGTCGAAGCTGGTTCAGGTCCCAAATCTGCGATTTGACACCAGGAAAAACCTTCCAGTATGGTTGCGGCGATACACGAACACCACCTTCGCCAAACCAAACCTTATCTTCGCTGCTCGTGGGCGAACCGTCAATATTCGTCCGGAAGCCCATGCCGTCTTCATACGCTACTGTTCCAGCCACAAAAGGGACCACTTTAGTCCTGCCAATCGTCATCGGCATATCAACTTCATTTCTCGTCGATACAAATGTAAAAAACTGCTCTGAAAGCGCACTACTTGAAGCATAACGCTGACGGAACCGGCTTACCTGATTATCACTGTAGAATGTCAGCTTATCATTGAGAAACGACTGACCAGTCCAGTGAAACTCTGCAGTGGGCAGCTCCTCCAGCTTATTGACAAAATTATTTATTCGGACCTTGCCCAGAAAAGAAAGACCCCAATTATCCTCGATGCGTTTCAAATGGACGAGTGTCTCTTGCTCCTTTCCGACATTAAACTCGCTGCGATAATACTGTTCTATAAAATGCTCATCAGACGCATAGCCAATCTCGGTAGTAAGCTGCCAGTTGTAAGGCAGAAAATGCCTGTGTCGCCATAGAAACCGGCCCCGAAGCTTTCGTGGCGGTTTAAGATTTCTTCTGGTATAGTACCTGCCGAGGTCATCATCGCCGGTATCGTTTATAACATAACCCAGCAGTGTGCCGAAGTAATTCTCTCTTGCATAATCAATCTCTACGCCAGTACCGACACCGCGTTTACCATAATAGTCCAGCGCATAAGTACTTTCCGTACCCTTCGGCTCTCGCAGTCCCAACAATCTCGCCAAGTACCATCGCGTCTCCACCGAATATCCCCAGGTGCGGTCATAACTTGTTTGTATGCTTTTGAGTGGAATATCAGGCCTCTGCAAATTAGCACGCATATACGGCCAATAGAAAACCGTTTTATCGTGCATCTTCAAACGCACTTTGCGCAGTTCTGCATCGTAAAGATGGTCGGCCCGCCATGGGGGACCGCCCTGCTGCTCATCAGCACTGGTCATATCAGTAATAACTACCTTTGAAGCATTAAGTGAAATCTGCGGCAGGTAAAATTCACTGGTTGTCAAGCTGATATTATCAGCGGCAAACTTATTTTCTGCCAATTTCCTCAACTCTGCCGCCCTGACGTAAATCGGGATGCCCCTACCCGTGTCAAAACTCCTCATCACCGCATTTATCGCGAGCGACTTTTTTCTTTCGAAGTCGTAGCATAGCTCATCAGCCCGGATTATTCGCTGCCCTTCCGTCATTACAACATTGCCCGATAGATAAATCGTACTTACAGCACCTTTAGCCAAAATATCTTGTGCACCCACCTCAGGCCCTTGGCTGGAATAGAATATAATCGCGTTATCAGCCTGTAATTCTAATAAACCACCTTTTTCATCCCGTTTTTGCCACAGATAGAACCTGCCTATCACCGTCCCAATTCCTTTTTCCTCGTCCCACTCTACCTGCGGCGAAACTTCTCCCGAAGGTGCTATATTAATCGGATACCTGAAGCGGATTACCTTCTCTTCCGGCTTAACCGGCTTTGCTATTTCTCCGTAAGGAGTCCCTGGGACTATTTCTTTTTTCTCCTTTATTTTTTCCTCTATCACAGGCGGCGGTTCAGGCGTCACTATTTTAACTTCAGGGATAAACTTCGCCTTAATTCCGATTGCTCGACACGCTTCGATGGCCTTTATGTAAAGCCCCAATTTGCGAGGGTCAGCAACATCTCTTTTGTCCGCGGTCACAAATATCTCACCGCCGACCTCGAACTGAACTATCATTGTCTGGCCTCGCTCAAGGACCGTTTGGCTTAAATCGGTGGTCCTCGCGCCTTTGGCTTTTTGAGCCTGGATATTCCCCTGTAAGTATGCTGTTGTTTTATAATCAATACGGACGCGGTCGCGATACTTGATTGCTACACTTTCCAGCCACACGACCGCACTATCACTGGAAAATTGATTGGCCCCGATTGACATCGAAAACCTGTCCTGGAAAACAAGAGTGTGTTCGCCAGTGCTTAACTGATAATTTATAAGCTCTTTTGCTGCCAGGTGCAGGTCCTGACCAACGAAGGCCTCGCCCGGCATCAATTGTGGTGCGGGATTTTCAACAGCCGACACCCCAGCTTCGCCGGAGTCCCGGGACGAAGGCAGCCCCGATGAGTCAGGACGGAACTCACCGTAGCACGGCAGCAAAATCAGCATAAACAGAATAAATAGTGTTTTATTTTGCATCCTTACTAACCAGCCCCAATTCCTTTTCTTCCGCCGGGAAGACACAGGGGGCGCTACGGATTATAGCCCCTTGTCTCGGTAAATCCAGCAAAAAACCACATTTAGTTATAAGTATTTAATGATTGGTGAATTGTACTCTGTCAAGTCCACCGCGGCGGGACGGGCACCGAGACCAATGGTGTAGCTGGGTCAGCCGCAACCTAAACTCCTCCGACGACTCGTCTCCGCGAAGGCTCACCGAGTCGGAGCAGGACAGTCAAGATTTAACTTTTGCTTAGTCCAAGTTGTGCCGATATATAGCTTGTAAGTTACGGTAAATTCGCCCTTTCTGGCTGCGGCGTAGGCCCAGCCGTAGTCCTGGTGGAGACAGCTATGGCTGAACAATATCCTGCTTCAGCAAAGGTCTATTCGACTACAGAACTTGGAAAATTCAGCATCCTTGATATGCTCGCATACTTCGAAGAGCACGGAGCAATGAGGGTTTCAGACTTGCATATCAAAGTCGGCGCTACCCCTGCATATCGCATCGACGGCGACCTGGTAAGACTTAAAGGGCTAAGTATAACACCCGAGGTAGCACAGCAGCTTATCTATCCGCTTCTAACAGAGCAGAATATGTATGAGTTCAAAACCCAGCATAGTGTAGATTTCTCTTATCAATTTGGCTCATTGCAGTTTCGAATAAATGTTTTCCAGGAAAATGATGGCATCTGTGCTGCTATCCGTGCACTATCGATGGAGATTCCAGAAGTAGAGGAAGTCGGCTTTCCAACCACTGCTTGGCAGGACATTATTGGCCTCAATCAGGGACTTGTACTGTTAGCAGGGGTCACAGGCGCCGGAAAATCTACTACAATCGCCTCATTAATTGATAGAATCAGCGAAAAAAGGGCCTGTCGAATCATAACCATTGAAGACCCTATAGAGTACCTTTTCCAGCAGAAATACTCTCTTATTTCACAACGCGAAGTAGGAAGGGATGTCAAATCTTTTCTTCACGGACTAAGAGCGATGATGCGGGAGGACCCTGATATAATATTCGTTGGAGAAATGCGGGACCCTGAGACAATAGCTATGACACTTATGGCCGCTGAGACCGGACATCTAGTTTTCTCTACACTGCACACAAGGAATGTTGCAGGAACGGTAACGCGAATACTGGACTATTTTCCGGCGGGCAGGCAGCAGGAAGTACGAAATCAGCTTTCCCTCGGACTTGCCTATATCATCAGCCAGAAGCTCATACCCAGAAAAGACGGGCTCGGCCGCATTACAGCAATGGAAATACTTAATAATAATTACGCCACCGCCAACCTGATACGCACCGGTAAAATAGAGCAAATGTATTCAGAGCTGCAAACAAAGACCAGAGATAGGCCCGAGGAAAAAATGATAACCCTGGAAAAGCACCTGGCAATATTGGTAAAACAGGACAAGATTGAGCTGGAGGAGGCTAAAAGATGGACCAACAACATGAAAGTTTTCATTGACGCTCTGAAAGAGGCGTAATGAACTCCGCCCCTACGAGGGGCTGGGCAAGGGAAAAAAGAAAATTGGTCTTTGTGTCCCGCTCCGGCTCGGCAAGCCTCTACCGAGACGAGTGCTCAACCAAACGAGAACCTCTCCTCTACTACCATCGGCAGCCCCTGCTCTTGTCTTCGACAAGAAGACGCTGGGGTTAAACTTTGTCTTTGCTTTGCGGCAATCATGCTTATATAATTGTTGGTATCAAACGGTCAAAATAAATAGCTAAATCACGTCCTTACAGCTCGTGCTTCGTAGCCCCCGCAGCTTCTTGCGAAGCAGGAGCGGGGACACAGTAGCATAAGTGGAGGCAAATATGGCTGAAGAATACCACCCATCAGCAAAGGTATATGTGACTGCGGAAGGCGCAAAGTTTAGCATACTGGATATGTTGGCGTATTTCGAGAAATACGGTGCGATGCGCGTATCAGACCTGCATATCAAAATCGGTGAGTCACCGGCATATCGTATCGATGGCGATTTGGTAAGGCTTAAAGGCCCTGCTGTAACTTTGAAGATGGCGAAGCAGCTTATCTATCCGCTTTTAAGCGATGAAAATCTGCAGAAATTCCAGGCCAGGCAAAACGTTGATTTGTCTTATCGGCTCGGCCAGTTGCAGTTTCGGATAAATATATTTCAGGAAAATGACGGTATTTGTGCTGCAATTCGAGCGTTATCGTTAAAAATTCCAAAAATTGAGGAAATCGGCTTTCCAAATGATGTCTGGAAAGACATTGTTAATATCAAGCAGGGACTTGTCCTTTTAACCGGCATTACAGGGGCAGGTAAGTCCACAACGATTGCCTCGCTAATTGACCGAATAAACGAGAAACGAGCCTGTCGGATTATAACCATTGAAGACCCAATAGAGTACATCTATGGCCATGGACATTCGATGATTTCACAGCGTGAGGTCGGAAGGGATGTCAAGTCTTTTCAGGAAGGGTTAAGGGCGATGCTGAGGGAGGACCCGGACATAATATTCGTCGGCGAGATGCGGGATGCCGAGACGATAGCAATGACGCTTATGGCTGCTGAGACCGGCCATCTGGTTTTCTCCACGTTGCACACCAGGGATACCGCCGGCACAATCACACGGGTGCTGGATTATTTCCCATCCGGCCGACAGGAGGAAGTGCAAAACCAGCTCTCACTTGGGCTGGCCTATATCATCTGTCAGAAACTTGTACCCAAAAAAGGCGGCAAAGGCAGGATTGTAGCAATGGAAATACTTAATAATAACTTTGCCTGCGCTAACCTGATACGCACCGGCAAAACTGAGCAGCTGTATTCTCAGCTACAGACAAAAACCAAAAATAAGCCCGGTGAAAAAATGATAACGATGGAAAGCCATCTGGCAAAGCTGGTAAATGAAGACAAGGTTGACCTGCTCGAAGCCAAAAAATGGGCAAACAGTCTTACCAGCTTCACTGACGCTGTGAAGCGAGTTTAGCGGATTTGTCCGCCGGAGGCGGATTCAAATATGACAATCCGGTTCAACTGCCCCAACTGCGATTCGCTGGTTGCCTTTCACGATAAACATTGTGGAAAACGTGCCCGATGCTTGAATTGCGGGCAGCTTTTTACAATTCCTTCCAGAGACGACGAAACACCTCAAAAAATCGAACCAAAAATCGAAAAAGGCGAGCCGCTTGCCGGCTTCTACCGTGCGGTTTTTATTGATAGCTGGAAGCTGTTCGTTGACCCGGAAAATGCAGCTTCGCTGGTCTTTATAGTTGCAGTGGTGTGCTTCAAGTTTTTTCTCGCCAGAGGTATCTTCTGTATGAACTACATCTCGTCTTTTGTTGTCTGGGGCTGGCTGCTGGGATTTTACCTCAACGTTATCTACGAGACGGCCTTTGAGATAGATAAGCTGCCGGAAATCTACCTCGGAACGGGTGTTACCTTTGTATGGTATGTTATTAAGCCGTTTCTGATTTTCTTTTTCACGATGGTGGTTGTGCAGTTCCCGTTCATTATTGCCCTGATGCTGCTTCAGGCTCAAGGCATTACGCCTGCGAATATGTGGGCTGGGCACACCGGCCTTCATTTGCTTCTGCAGGGGCTTTTTGTCTTTGGGCTGTTTTTGTTTCCGATGGCAATCCTTACGATGGCCGTGGGCAGGGACATCACCCTATTAAGGCCGGACTATTTTTTAATCCCCATATTCAAAGTATTTATCCAATATTTTGTTGTGGTATTTTTACTGGCGGCATTTGCAATTTTTGAAATGCACACTACTCAATACTCCGGAGCCGGCTTAGCTGCAACGGCGAAAGATTTGGCGCTAAATCTTGCCGTTCAGGTTGTTGCTATAATTGCTATGCGTTCGATTGGCCTTTTCTATAGGCATTATTACTGCCATCTTCTTTGGTAAGGTTTACCGCGGCGTAGTGAAACGAAGACGGGCCCGTCACCGTCGAGGATTTCGTTGTTTTGTTAGCCCCCTGCATCGTAGGGGGTTTCGTTTTTACGCGGATTTTGAGTTGACCACTACTGCAATTTTGGTTATTGTGTGGGCGGGAAATTATCGAATTTTAAGGGAATAACATGGCAGAGGATGTTTTTGATAAATATCTGAGCGAGAATTAAATAAGGGATATCAATGGCAAAGGATGATCTAATACAAACGATACTCAAAGACAGCAACTATCATCTGTCGTTTTTCACAGTAAAAGAAATTGATGTTTTAAGGAAAAAGGTTTTTACTAAAAAGGTGCGTGGCAAGGAAACCGCCTTTGTAAAGTGCATCATTCGGGACAAAGACATTCAGCTCAAACCCGAAGAAATTGTCCGCCAACTCTATGCAAACCGATTGATGGAGCAGTACGGTTATCCAAAGAAGCGCGTCGCCTTTGAATATCCGGTCAAATTCGGCAGAGAAATCAAGAGTGCTGATATTGTCATTTCCGACAAAGACCGCTCGGATACCGCCTATGTCATCGTCGAACTGAAAAAGCCCAAACTCAAGGATGGTAAAGACCAGCTTCGCTCTTATTGCAATGCTACTGGTGCACCGATTGCCGTCTGGACAAACGGTGAGAAGATTTCTTATTACAACCGCAAAGACCCGAATTATTTTAATGACATCACCGATATTCCCAAGGCCGACCAGAGCTTAAAGGACATTCTAACCGAACGGTTTACCCTTAAAGACCTGATTATCAAGGATGAGCTATCCAATAAACGTAAATCTTTGAAAGAAAAAATTAAGGAAATGGAAGATGAAGTATTAGCCAATGCCGGGGTAGATGTCTTTGAGGAAGTTTTCAAACTAATTTTTACAAAGCTCTACGATGAAATGCAAAGCCGTAAGGACAAGATGAGGATCGATGATTTCCTTATAGACAATCTGAGCGATAAAGACAGGGGCGATTATGAAAAGGTAAAAGCGGCATTGCAAAAACTGGATGACAAAAGATTTCGTTTAATGGAGTTTCGTAATACAGGTCAGACTGATACTGAGCTTTATGAAAAAATTCAATCTCTTTTCAATAGCGCTAAAAAGCAATGGCCGGGCGTATTTGCTGAAGGCAATGTCTTCAACCTGACGGCCAGCCATTTATCGATTTGTGTGTCCAGCCTTCAGGATGTGAAGCTATTTAACTCCAATTTAATGGTTATTGACGAAGCATTTGAGTATTTACATAGCAAACATGCTAAAACGGAAAAAGGTCAATTTTTCACACCGCGGCATGTCATTGATATGTGTGTACAGATGCTAAACCCTAAAAAAGGCGAATATATGATAGACACCGCTGCTGGAAGCTGTGGATTTTCAGTGCATACTATTTTTAAAATTACCGGCCACCTGTTCAGCAGCGCCGAAATATCCGATGCGGAAAAAGAAAATGTGCTGAAAGTTTTCGGGATAGACTTTGATGAAAGAACCGTGCGGATTGCTCGAATGCTCAATTTAATTGCCGGAGACGGTGAAACTAATGTATTGCACCTGAACACGCTGGATTACGACCGCTGGAGTGATAAGGAGAAAGACCGTAAATGGCTCAAAACTTACGGTGACGGCTACGAAAGACTGGAAAAACTGGCCGTAACCAAAGGAGATAAAAAACAGTTTAAGTTTGATCTGCTGATGGCCAACCCCCCCTTTGCCGGGGATATTAAGGAGTCGCGTATCATCCATCAATACGAACTCGGTTTTAAGGAAAATAATAAAGCCCAATCCAAGGTTGGCCGGGACATACTCTTTATCGAACGTAACCTGGATTTTCTTAAGCCCGGCGGACGAATGGCCATCGTCCTGCCGCAGGGCCGGTTCAACAATACCTCCGATAAACGCATCCGCGAATTTATTGCCGAACACGCCCGGATACTTGCTGTGGTTGGCTTACATAAGAATACCTTCAAGCCTCATACCGGCACCAAGACAAGCGTCTTATTCCTGCAGAAATGGGATAACAAACTCTGCCCGAAAAAAGACGATTACCCAATATTCTTTGCTGTAAGTGAAAAAGGCGGCAAAAATAACTCCGGCGATTATATCTTCGTTAAAAACGGCAACGGTACTAACGAGCTCGATAAAAACAGACATATAATCGTCAACCACGACCTGCACAACCACGGCGGTAAACTGCCGGACGGCATCGCCGAGGCATTTATTTGCTGGGCGAAAAGAGAAAAATTGAGCTTTTGGAAATAATTATCTATGTATGCTTCAATATTAAACCACAAAGACTTGAATTGCCCTAATAGAATTGATGCGGAGTTTTATGGCCCTTTCAATTTAAGTCTCTTGAGAACACTAAAAAAGCATACGCCACTATTTACACTTGAAAATGCCTCATCCCTGATAACCGACATGGGGGCTTTTTCCCTCTATAGAAAAGAGTACTTTGTAGAGAAGGGCATTCCTTTCTTGCGAGTAGAAAATATCAAAAATAACTTTCTGGATTTAAGTAATTTACAATATATCTCTGACGAATATCATAACAAATTAAGTAAATCAAAAATCAAACCAAGAGATGTACTTTTGACAACGAAAGCCATAATCGGTCAATCTTGTACTGTGCCAGACAACCTTGGCGAATGTAACATGTCTCAGAATTTAGTAAGAATAAGAATCCAAGAGGAGTTGTTTAATCCATATTATGTTTCGACTTTTCTTGCGTCGAAATATGGTCGATTTCAAACAAATCGGCTGGCAACTGGAAATGTTCAGTTATATTTGAATTTCGAAAATATAAAACAGGTTATCATCCCCAAGTTTACAGATGATTTTCAAGGCAACATCGAAATGATTCTGAAAGATTCTGAACAAGTAAAATTTATTTCAGGTTCATTGTATAAAGACGCTGAGAGATTTTTACTTTCTGAGCTATGCCTCTCAAATTGGCAAACCAAGCATAGGCTCTCATTTGTAAGGTCGTTTTCAGAAACAGAACAGGCCGAAAGAATTGATGCGGAATACTTCCAGCCAAAATATGATGAGATTGCAAAAGCCATCAAAAAATACAAAGGCGGATGGGACACACTGGGGAATTTGGTTTCGGTTAAAAAGTGTGTTGAGGTTGGACGTGGTGAATATCTGGACGAAGGCATCCCATTTGTCAGAGTGAGTAATCTTTCGCCTTTTGAAGTTACAGAAGAAAAATATATTTCGGAAAAGCTGTATTCTGAATTAATGCAACATCAACCGAAACAAGGAGAAATCCTGTTCAGCAAAGACGCTACTCCGGGCATTGCTTATCATCTGAAAGACAATTCAAAGAGATTTATCCCATCAGGCGGAATACTGCGTTTGAAACTAAAAAACAAGCAGGTAAACGAAGACTATTTGACGCTTGCCCTTAATTCGCTGATTGTCAAAGAACAAATCAATCGTGATGTTGGCGGTTCGGTAATTCTTCATTGGCGCCCTGATCAAGTAAAAGATACTTTGATTCCCTTGTTGCCAGAAGATAAACAATCAAAAATCCAGCAGAAGATCAGCGAATCCTTTAATTTACGCAAGCAGTCCAAGCACCTACTGGAGTGTGCCAAAAAGGCGGTGGAACTGGCGATAGAAAAGGATGAAAAGACCGCTATGCAATGGCTGAAAAAGCAGACGCAAAACAATTGATATCTCGATGTAAATAATTTAATAAACCGCCGCAAGTACGGCGGGCAAGAATCGCCATTATTAAAAAATCCGTGTAATACCGACACAAAAAAACTCCAGCCGAACTATTCTTAAACCTCCTCCTTACCACAAAATCCGTGTCTCAAACAGTCAGCTTTAAAGAAGAGCGATAAGCTCTTGTGGGCGATGTTGAGGCGTTCTGAGTAAGCTCGCTTTGAGAGGAACGCTCGACAAGAACACCAAGCTGGCTGAAACAGTGCAAATCCGCGTCAATCCGCGGTTAAAAATTAGTGTCTTCACGCCTTCGTGGCAAAAAAATAACAAAAAATGCCGATTTCTGCTTGAAAAACAGCCCTTTTCTGATATAATACTAACAGCTTGGGGCAGACATCCCCAGGAGAGAGACTATGAATAAGCAAATGCGCACAACGCGATACGCATAACGCACAACGAATCGTCCCCGGAGGGACAAGTTCGCGGAGACCCTGCTGCGTCGGAGCTTCAGCGGAGACGAGCCGCAAGTCAAATTTAATCGCATAGTTTTATGTACTAAGGACTAAACAATGATTCATACAACACGCACAACGCGCTACGCACAATTC
>CAZOQJ010000033.1:0-19772 GCA_964581905.1 uncultured Pirellulales bacterium | reverse complement strand
TACCAATTGAGCGCCATCATAAGGGTCGGGGCTGTGCGCTTTTAAGGGTGCAGTCTTAAATTCCCAGACGTTGCCCGCCCAGGCGCCCGGGGCTGGACCTGCTACATTAACTTCATCGATAACCCAGTAATAAGTGGTCTCAGGAAGAAGGCCAGGAACAGGATAGCACGGGTCCGTACAGCTATCATTAATATCACACAGGTCATTTCTGCCAGTAACCCAAGCCTCATTGGTGTCGAGGAATATGTCGTGTGATGCTGCATGTAATCCTGCCACCCACTTCACTTCGTCCACAAAAACATCTTTGGCCTTATCAATTGGAGTAGGGTAGCAGGCCTGAAGACCGGCCGCAAGTATAACCGTCCCAAAAGTACTCGGGTCTTGCCAGGCAACGTTCTCTGTATTAATCCAGGCGACTTGGCGCTCACGCGCCGCGCCGTCATCATCATCGTTAACCTGTACTTCAAGCCCCATTTCATCGTTCACTGAAATACCCCTATCATCAACATCCAGAGTGCTCCAGGGAAATTTTATCTCGAGGGTATATCCCAAATTACCAGGTTTTGTCAACAGTTTATATTCCACGCCGGCAGTGGATCCGGGATGATAATACTCCTCTATCGTTGGCGTAGTAGCGTCCCAGCTAATACGATACTGGAAGTCATCGGCACCATACTCATTTGGTTCTTCGCCCAAGCCCATATCGTCATTGCCAATATCTATCATAATCTCTGCACTATCATCCTCGTAGGACGATGGAGAATCGTTCCACAGGCTATCATCGTTGACATCCACAAATATATAAAGATATTCTGTATCCCATATGCCCAACCAGCTGCAGGAAAGATCAGCATCGTCGCTTGGGGGATTATCCTGGTTCACGCTGATGTTTAGCATCTTGTGTTCATCTGAGACCAACCAGTTAGGGTCTATAGGGTCTCTAAAACCATCGATAACTGGAGCTCCCGATGCTGGAATCACACCGTCTTGAGCCAAGGCATAATCAGACAGAGACAGCACTAAGACAACAGAAATTAAAAAAAACAATTTTTTGTACATGACAATCCTCCGTCAAAAATTAAACTATAATTATTCTTTTTTTTGGCCACACACCAAAAAACCTAATGTTTGTTTTTCGACAAGCACCAACTACCCATACCTGTGGGGTTGCCATTTATCAATTTGTGAATATTAAAAAACTAAAAATTGTAAATTAAAAATCGCAAATCGTAAATCAACCGTGCCTGTCTCAAACAATCTCCAATAAAACGACCGATAATAATTTCTCCCTCACCGAATTTCAATATCGCTCAATATAACTTTTTTTTCCCTGCTCTACCTCCTTCCTTAACAAAAGCTCGACAGAGCGGTTAATATAACGGTGCAAAAAGTGGATTGCGAGGCACAGAGCTCTTATCAAGGTGCTGCGCTTCGCCTAACAACACCTCCTCTAAATACTCAAAATTGTGAAAAATACACAAATTCACCAACCAAAATCCACATACACCCGCCTATTAGCATAATCTTCACTAATTTTACTTATACCATATCAGCCCCCTTATTTTCAAGGAAAAACTTCAAAAAATATCCAAAAATCTTCACTTGTTGCTTGTTTTTCCCCGTTTTGGGTTTTCTGTGGCCGTTTTAATTAAATTCCATAACTTAAGTTCACTGAACACGTTAGCAAAGGCAGTATCATTAGAAAGCGGCAATTCCACCTCCACCGGGGAATTGCTGATATTTAGCGAACGTGTAGATTGCCTGTGATTTGGTATAAAAGTCCTGAATGGCAAATTGATTTCTGAAGTCGGTAGCGAGGGGAAAAACATGTTAATACGGGACTCTCTGTATGTTTAATAGACCACATGGTGAATTATCCGCTACACTTTTCTGATGATGAGGCAGGTATTATGGCCATCGAAACAGAAAGAATTTCTCAACGCAATATTAACCTTTGCCCGGTGTACGTAGCTATGAACCTTATCTCCTGAAAAACCGAAGCAGACGGCAAATCTTAATCGAGGTTCATAGTCATCAGAAATTCTGCGTTGGTTCGGGTTTTGGTGAGCCGGCCTTTAAGCAGTTCGATTGCTTCGACCGGGTTCAATTCGCTAAGGACTCTTCGCAGCCGATACACAAGCTGAAGCTCTTTCGGGTCGAGCAGCAATTCTTCCCTTCGTGTTCCGCTTCGGCTGATATCTATAGATGGCCAGGTTCTCCTGTCAACAAGCCGTCTGTCGAGGTGCAATTCCATATTTCCGGTTGCCTTAAACTCTTCAAAGATAACCTCGTCCATTTTCGAGCCGGTATCAATCAGTGCAGTTGCGAAAATGCTCAAAGACCCGCCGTCTTCGACGTTTCTCGCTGCGCCGAAGAATTTCTTAGGCATCTGCATCGCACTGGCATCAACACCGCCTGTCAGGATTCTGCCGGAGTGTGGCATCTCACTGTTATAGGCGCGGGCAAGACGGGTTATCGAGTCCAGCAGGATTACTACGTCCTGACCGTACTCAACCATGCGTTTTGCCTTTTCGATTACCACCTCTGCCACTTGACAGTGCCGTGCAGCCGGTTCATCGAATGTCGAGCTTATAACTTCGACATCCTCAGCGGTTTTTCGTTCCATTTCCGTAACCTCTTCCGGCCGTTCGTCAATCAGCAGCACTATCAGTCTTACCTCAGGATGGTTTATACTGATGGCATTTGCCATTTTTTGCAGCAAAATTGTCTTGCCGGTTCGAGGCGCAGCAACTATCAGCCCGCGCTGACCTTTGCCGACCGGTGTTGCCAAATCGAATATTCGCATATTTAATTCTTCCGGCGTCGTCTCAAGTATCAGGCGATTCTCCGGGTGTAATGGTGTTAAATCGCTGAATACCACCTTTTCCGCAAGATTATCAGGATTTTCGAAATTAATCGCTTCAACACGTAGAAGAGCAAAGTACTTCTCGGAATCTTTTGGCGGCCTGATTTGCCCTGATACGGTGTTTCCCGTGCGCAGCCCGAAACGTCTGATTTGAGATGGTGATACATAGATGTCATCAGATGACGACAAATAGTTATAATCCGGATTTCGCAGAAATCCATAACCGTCCGGCAGCACTTCCAGCACACCTTCGCCGTACATCAGCCCGTTCTGGCGAATACGCTCTTTGAGAATTCTGAAAATCAAATCCTGCTTTTTAAGAGCACTGTACTCGACAATCTTTTCTTTCTTGGCAATATCATGCAGTTCTGACACTGTCAGCTTCTGCAAATCAGTCAAATACAGCTCGCCTTTTTTTATCCGTTCATATTTAGCATGGGTGGACTCTTCATCCGTCATTTCATGCTCTTGCTCCGCGGTCTCTACACTAACGGCAGCGGCCTCCTCAGCCGTAGCTGCAGTCGGGTCGTTTTGTTCTACTTGTTCAGCAGCGGCTTCTTTTTCTACTACAGTCCTTCTCTTTGTCATTTTGCGTTTTTTAGGTGAGTTTCTTCCCCTTCTTGAAGCTGTTTTAGCCATCTTTACTCCTTATTCTACTTACAGGAATTTGTGATTCTATACGATAACTTACCTACAGGTATCTAACAAGATTTGAGTTTTGGATAGTAGAAATAAAATCTATATTATCAAAAACGGGTAAAACTAATACAAGTCCTTTACGATTAACCCCACTTACCCACTACCCACTATATAAGAGAAGGTATCAACGACTCGCTTAGCTAACACCGAAAAGCCAGAATTGTTATCGATGGTATTATCGGTGAGATTGGCTTTATTGTCAAGAGAAATTTGAAAATTTTCTCGAATTTTAAGCTGATTTTCATCGAAAAAACCCATTTTTTTCGCTCTTTCGACCCTTAATTGCCAATTACACTCCACAAAAATTAGTTTATCGCATCGTTTTTCCCAGCCGACCTCTACCAATAGAGGCATATCAAGCACAATCGCCTTCACCTTATTTTGGCTATTATATTGCCTTATAAGCTCCTCTGCCCGTTCCAGAACAAGGGGGTGGATTATCCTGTTAAGCGATGAGAGCTTGTCGGCATCGGCAAATACTATATTGGCCAGTTTCTTGTTGTCAATCTTTCCGGCAGAATTTAAGATACCTGCCCCAAAAGTAGCCACAACCTTTTCTGCCACGTCTTTCTTTCCGAGCAGCTCGTGGGCAATCTTGTCGGCATCGATAACCGCGCAACCTAATTTTGCAAACTCCGCTGCTACGGTGCTCTTGCCCGAACAGACACCGCCCAAAATACCTATCACCGGTTTTGCACCTGACTTGCCCACAGCCAAACAGTTTAATCGCTTTCCGGCAGGCCGTCAAGTGTATTACTATTTTGCAGTAAAAACAGCAACTGGAAAAAACTAAATTTTGTTTAGTTTATGCTTTGTAGAAAAGAACCGTGCCCAAGCCGGATGGAAAACAGCGCAGCATGATAGAGAAAAGCGAGATTTTAAACTCTTTGGGTGGTGGTGTCATAAAACGCAATTTTAAAATCGTCTCCGGCTTGACTCTGGTTAAGCTCCCAGCGGGGCTAACGGTTAAGGATGCCTTGAAGACGTTCAACAAGACTGATGGCATTCTTTATGCACAACCTAACTACATATATGAGGCCTTTTCGACGTTTCCCAACGAGCCAAATTTTGCGCAGCTCTGGGGAATGTATAATGCAGGTCAGTTGCATTTTACGGCAACCGGATTTACTTCATCTGGAATGCTGGACTCCGATGTTGATGCACCGGAGGCGTGGGAGATAGCTACTGGTAGTAACATTATTGTAGCTGTTATAGATTCTGGAGTTGATTATACCCATCCCGACCTTAATGCAAATATGTGGACTGATGCGAATGGGTGCTATGGTTATGATTTTGTAAATGATGACAATGACCTAATGGATGACTACTATCCCGAATATCACGGCACACACTGTGCAGGAATAATCGGCGCCGTAGGCAATAATGGTGAGGGTGTTACAGGTATCTGCTGGAATGTGAAAATAATGGCAGTGAAGTTTATTACTTATGACGGTACGGGAAACGAGGATGATGCGATCAAGTGCATTGAGTATGCCGTTGATATGGGCGCAAAGGTCATGAGTAACTCACGGGGAGGATTCCCTTATAGCTCATCTCTTGAGAGCGCGATAGAAAACGCAGGAGCTGCAGGTGTCCTTTTTGTCGCTGCTGCCGGCAACGCAACATTCCCTAATAATAACGATACAAATCCGCTCTATCCGCCAAGTTATGATTGTAATAATATTATTTCAGTTCTTGCGACAACTGACGACGATAAGAAGAGGTCATCATCGAACTATGGAGCCACTTCGGTTGACCTCGGTGCGCTGGGAGACGACATTTTAAGCTGCAAGCGAGATGAAGCTTATCAATATATGAGTGGCACATCGATGGCTACGCCGCACGTAGCAGGCGCTTGCGCCCTTGTCTG
The DNA here is from genome assembly GCA_964581905.1 of uncultured Pirellulales bacterium. Classification (GTDB taxonomy): domain Bacteria; phylum Planctomycetota; class Phycisphaerae; order Sedimentisphaerales; family Anaerobacaceae; genus CAZBWE01. The sequence continues at coordinate 14,337 of CAZOQJ010000033.1, read as the reverse complement.
GTCGGAGGTATGGACCAAGGTCTCGGCTTTATAGAGGAACCCTATTTATCAGCCCAAGCCGAGCAGCAGCCGGAACAAGTTATCCAGCTTGATACTTGTCTGACGACAGTCAAGATTGAAGAGCTCCTAAAGTGGCTTGAGGAGCTCTGGCTCGACCCTGAGATACGAGAGGTCATAGATGAAGACTCCTGGCTGGCATTTGTGAAATCAGTTAAGTCAGAACTTGAATAGAAAAGAACTGAAGGACGACGAGGATAAAAGGGATGTCTTAGCTGTGTACTTCTTGGGGTGCTTTTTGGAGAGTCTTCATTAGATAGTTTCTCACCGCTGCATCCCAGCTCATTTTTTGTGCAAATGAGTAGCCGGTTTGAATCATGCTCTCAATCTCGGATTCATCCTTTGGCAGACGTTCTATAATCTCTTTTGCGACCTTTTCGCTCTGGCTCACTTCTATCTGGTTTCGCACAGACTGGTCGATTTCCAGCATATCCTCGATATCGGCATAATCCCGGATTTCCAGGTTTGTATAGTCAGCGACAATAACATTCTTTACATCTACGCCATCGGTTATGTCACGTAAGAAGCCCAGGCAGCCGCAGACGTTAGTCACTACGCATATCCCACCGAAAGTCAACGGCTCAAGCTGGGCAATGCCAAATGGCTCATAAACACTTTGTCCGAATTCCACGTCGCTGCCTTTACGGATGTCCATGAATTCCATATCTTCCGGCATCTTGCTGCCACAATACTTTTGCCTGAATCCGAACTGGTTAATAAAAACAACTTTTATATTGCGGCTTTTCGCATTGAATTCCTGCACTTTCGTATAGAAATTCGCCTCGCCGCCGGACAAATCCGGCCAGCCCTCACGGTGGGCCACAGGCCAGTTATACGCCGATTCCATATTATATATAGCTTCACTACGCCGCTGCGTTGTTTCGGTAGATAATAAGAACATAACTGCCGTTTTACCCTGCGCACGGAACTGCTTTTCTATGTGTTCGAGCACACGCAAATCGCGCCACAGCCCTTTGCTCTGCACCAGTCGCGTAACATGTGTGAAGACAAAATCCGGCTTATAACCCAACAGTTTTTCGCAATAAAGTTGCAGCTTTTGTTTTGAATTCAGTTTGTCGGCAACGGTGATTCGATATACGGGTATACCGTTATAAACTGTATCAATATCAACGGTCTCAAACTCCGGTGCCAAAAACCGTAATTCATCTACTACATAATCACCCACTGCACATATAAGGTCGCAATATTTTGATGCCTCTACAAGCGCGTGCTTAAAGTAAAAACCCTGGTCTCCAAAAACCTCGTTAACATAGAGTTTGTCTTCGTGGGCCCGCTTGATAATATTATAAAACATCGTATCGTGGCCGGGCCTCTCCTCCACGATGCGGCGCATCGTGGCTACTTCATGAGCATAAAAAACCGTTCTGAAATCACAATCCCGCTCAAGAATAGCTGCCAGTGCTGTTGGCATCCCCATAAACTCATGAGCAACAACGATTGACTGATTTTGAGCGGCTCCGATTGCTTTCAAGGCAGCAATCGCTATAGGTGCCAATCTGACATACTGCTCGTACTCCCATAGGTTTTCGTACAAATTGCTGCGAACACCGAACTCCTCGAACAAACGTTTCTTAAGTTCATTAACTACTGTTTTGTCAACGTGTTTCACATCGATTAACAGCACCTCAGGCGAGCTTTTTATGCCTGTTTGCTTGTCAACGAATGTTCGTCTGCCATAGACGATACCAATATTGTAAGGACGCTCAATCTTATGAAATGCCGGAGCATAGCAGGGATTAAGCATCCCATCAATTGATGAATAAAGCACTTCGCCGCCCTCGCCAAGCCGTTCTGATGCAGGGCCTTCGGTAGTGAACAGGGGTCCGACGATGATTGACCGTTTAATTGAATCAAGATATGCTTTGCAGGTGAAAAGGCCTTGCAGAACAGCGCCTATACCGCCGATTTTTCCTACAGCCTCATGGGTAACATGTACAACTGTTGTCTCATTAGCCATGATAAAGTTTCCTCCAAGTTGTCATGAAGTTAAATCACGTTGTTTTTACTTATTCTTTCCATATAAAATATAAGAAATAGTTTTATCATAGCCAAATTTCAGGGGACTGCCTGACCTGTCAATTTTATAGACCGAAAAGATAACAGATGGTTTGCAAATTGAGGTTATTTTTTAGGACGCCTGGATTGTCCTTGGAAACTTCACCGCCGCCTCAAACAACTTTGTGCCATTCCCAAGCAAAGCCGAAATCCGATATTATCGTCACTTTTCCGGACCGCTGTTCTCGCAGGAATGACAAACCCAGTTAGCTTATTCGTGTGCGAAGCTTTCTTATCAGGCCGGAAAGCACCTGTTGAGGAATATCAGCCAGTTCCGGCTCGGGAATTTCGCTAACCGCTATTTCGTCGAGAACCTTTACAGCTTTACTTTCGAACGGGATTATCAACCTTGCATATATTTCAGCATTGTCAAGTTCGCCATCGAACGTATTTCGCAAATACGCAATAATGTTTTTCATCAATTGTTTCTTATCCGCCTGGAATTCCGGGACTGGACCCACAGGACTGCCATCCAGCGCCTCTTTCTCACCCAATATATCTTGTGTAATCTTATGTGTTTCAGCCATGAGTCGCTTTTGTCTTTCTTCCTCGCTTTCGTCTAATGGTGCAAGTTTGAGCTCTTCATCAGAATTTAACTTGGGGACATACAGCTTATGGTGACAAACCGGACACTTACCCCATTTACCGCCGGCGCTGTCCTGCGCTTCTATCCTTTTTCCACAGTACTCACAATGAAATGTTATAGCCATTATATCACCTCTTAACTTCTTATTCTGTCTCCTGTCCCTTGTCCTCTGACTTATATTCCACAACTACCTCAGTCGTTATTCCACCGCGAGGTGTGAATCGAGATGTAACCTTCATCCAGCGAGGTTTACAGGCATTGCTCAAATCATCCAGTATATCATTTGTCAGTGCCTCATAAAAGATGCCTTTGTTGCGATAGCTTTGCATGTAAAACTTCAAGCTCTTTAGCTCAATGCACGTTTTACCAGGACAGTATTCGATAACAATTTCCCCGAAATCCGGCTGGCCTGTCCGTGGACAAACACTGGTAAATTCAGGACATTTGATTGTAATACAATAGTCTCGCTCGGTACGTGGGTTATCGAACAACTCTAATTTTGGCTTCTCAACCATTCCTTGGCCTCCCTTATAAATCCTATAATACTAATATAATCCAAAATTTGACCATAGACAAGCAATAATAAACCACCGAAAAAATAAAAAGCAACCTGTCAAAATACACAAAATAAGTTGTATTGCGCAATTATATCGATATATTAAGCTTTTAATATTTGATAATTCGTTCGGACAAATTTGAATTGCAGGAATATCACATAAATTTAGGGTTTTTTGAAAGGATAAACACAATGATTAAACGACTGGTTTTCGCAAGTTATCTAACCATAGTTGTGCTTTTTGCCACCTCTGGCTGCGAGCCTTCATCTACGAAGAAGGCCAATCTGGCGAAATTCGTTCTGCGTGTGAACTGCGCGGCCTTTGACACTTACACCGACAAGGCAGGAAACGAATGGCTGGCTGACCAGGAAATGCAGGAAGGTGAACGGTGGGGTGCTGTATTTGGAAATATCGGTGACCACGGAGAGCTGGACATGACCGGCACCGATGCACCGGAAATTTACGAGACCGAACGCTACGCTGTGGAAGCTTACAAGCTCCTCCTCGCCAATGGCAAATATACCATCCGGCTGCACTTTTCAGAAAACTATGAGGGTATAACCGATGTGGGACAGCGGGTTTTTTCGGTAACTATTAACGACAAGACTGTCCTTAAGGACTTTGACCCCTTCGAGGTCGGTGGTTTCGGAAATCCCATTGTCAAGGAATACAAGCATGTAAAAGTAACTGATGGAACACTGACAATCGGATTTATTCCGAATGTAGAAAACCCGGCAATTAACGGAATCGAGATATTCTCCGAGTAATATATCTGGCATGGATTAACTCATGGCAGACAAAAAAGCTGTAGTCTTACTAAGTGGTGGCCTGGATTCAGCCACAACTTTGGCCATCGCCCAAAGTGAAGGCTTCAAGTGCCATGCACTGACTTTCAGATATGGCCAACGGCACAGAAAAGAAATTGAGGCGGCAAAGAAAGTCGCCCATTCTTTGGGAGCAGTTGAGCATCGCATAATCGATATTGATTTAGGTCAATTTGGCGGCTCATCACTTACCGACCACAAGATTGAAGTCCCGAAGGATAGGGCCGATTTAGGCACATCGAGTAAGATTCCGCTGACTTATGTCCCTGCTCGCAACACAATCTTTCTAAGCTTCGCCCTTGCCTGGGCCGAGGTTTTAGGTGCATTCGACATATTCATTGGCGTAAATGCAACCGACTACAGTGGCTATCCCGACTGCCGGGCTGAATTTATCGCAGCTTTTGAGAAAACCGCAAATCTCGCTACCGCCACCGCTATCGAAGCTAAAGGAAAATTCCAAATCAACACCCCGATTATAAATATGACAAAGGCCGAGATTATACTTACCGGCACAAAACTCGGCGTCGATTTTTCTCTGACGCACAGCTGCTATGACCCCGACCAGAAGGGCAGAAGCTGTGGCCGATGCGATTCCTGCAGATTAAGATTAAAGGGCTTTGCTGAAGCCGGTCTCAAAGACCCAATCGAATATGTAGAAAAACAAATATAATCAATCTGTCATTCCCGCGAAAGCGGGAATCCATCTTTTAAAAAATACAGAAATGCGTATAAGCGATATATTTTATTCCTTGCAGGGCGAGGGTTTCTTGGTCGGTGTTCCCAGTGTTTTTGTACGTTTGGCAGGCTGTCCTCTACGCTGTAAATGGTGCGATACAAAATACGCCTGGTCTGAGCAAGCAGGGCGGCAATATAGTATAGACGAAATCCTCCAGGCCGTTCAAAAATGGCCTTGTAAATTCATCGTAATAACCGGCGGTGAGCCGATGGTGAATCCGGACCTCTCGATAAGGTCAAATTTTCCGGAATTATTAAAGCAGATTAAGGCTCAGGGAAAACATATAACAATTGAAACCGCTGGTATTGGATTTATCCCCGTAGACTGCGATTTGATGAGTATCAGCCCGAAATTGAGTAACTCAACTCCCGCTGACCCGAAACTTTCAAAAATTCACAAGGATTCAAGGTTAGATATAGCTGTCTTGCGAAAGCTGATTGACGATTATAAATATCAGCTAAAGTTCGTTATAGATTCAAAGGATGATTTGCCGGAGATAGAAGAAACGATAAAAAAAATTGGTAATGTTGATTTAGAAAAGGTAATGTTAATGCCGCAGGCAGCTACGAGGGATGAGCTTTTAGCAAAATCACCTATGGTAGCCGATATGTGTAAGCAAAGCGGCTTTGCTTTTTGCCAGCGCCTGCAGGTTCTGCTCTGGAACAATGAAAGAGGCAAGTAATTGAGTTTTACTTGACTATCAACAAAAAATAATCGATAATCACTTATCATTAATCATTGAATACGCCCGGGTGGCGGAATAGGCAGACGCGCTAGCTTGAGGGGCTAGTGAGAGCAATCTCGTGCTGGTTCGACTCCAGTCCCGGGCATTGGTTCTCGCAAGAGAACCATCCTGAGCAAGGCAATGATTGGTAAGCTTTTGTCATGCTCAATATTTTTTCGTGGAGAGCCCATTCGAGGGTTTTTGGTTAAGAATCTCCGCCTATCAGGTTAGGATTATTTTTGCTCGGCTGCCAAATCTTTCTTGATGGCAAGATATTCTGATTTCATGCCTTTGTAATCCCAATCGTAGTGTAATCGCACGATTGATAGAATGTTGAAGGCGGCCGTCATGCTATATATTTTAAGTGATTGCGTGTTGACTTCTTCGAGGTCAGGTAAAAATGTTCGTTTATTACCTTCTTGCCTAATAAGGTCAGCGAGTAGCTTTAGGTTAGGGTGCACGGCACGGTGAAATGCTCCGATTAAAATAGGATACAGGTCTTGTTTATATAAAGTGGGCAATTCGTCGAGAGAATTGTAGAATGGTCCGACAAAGGTATGTGGATTATTGTCTATCTCGCCTTGAAGATAGTCTATTGTACGCTGGATGGTTGCTGCGTCTTCAGATGTTGCTGATGGTAAGAACTTTTTCAAAAGCTTCATTTCTTCGTCATATGTTGTCTTTAACCATCGAAGGATTCGAACATCATGGGATTCTTTCCTTGGATTGTCACTATACATACACCAGATAGTTCTTAGTGCTAATTCACCAAGAATACGGAGCAAGGCCATTGCTGGCAGTTTGTGGTTAGCTTCGGCCAAGACGAATACAGCATTACAATATTTGTGTGCTACTGGGACAATCCCAGATAGTAGATCGTCTATTGGTTTGTTACTTTTGTTTGTGTCATTGATTTTTGACACGGTTTCTTCAAACCATTTGTTGGTTGTGGCTTCAATACGATTGTTCATTTTAGTCCACCTTCAATTAATTAACTGATTTTGCTTTAATTATTATTTCCCCTGTTGTGATGTGGTGAACTTCTTATACCCTCCAATAATCACTTATCATTTATCTCTCTCAGGTAAGTCCCAATCGTTCCGCTTCTGCAAACAGGTCGTATTGCTTCATTTTCTTAAATAGTGTGGTGCGGTTTATTTGAAGTGCCTCGGCGGTTGCCTGCCTGTTCCAGTAATTTGCTTTAAGGGCCTGGCGAATGAAATTTTTCTCCGGCTCGACCAATGCTTGTTTCAAACTCATTGGCTTGAACTTCTCCTGCTGTTGGCTTGGCTGTTGCATGATTGACTCTGGTAAATCATCGGGACCTATAAATTTGCCCTTACTTAGTAAAACCGCTCGTTCGATTACGTTCTCCAGCTCACGCACATTGCCCGGCCAGGGATAACGCTCCAGATATTCCATCGCTTCATCGGTAATACCAAGCTTTTCTCTGCCGTGCTGGACACAATATACCCTCAGGAAATGCTCCGCCAGCGGACGAACATCGCCTACTCTCTCACACAAAGGCGGCAAATCTACTTTTACTACATTTATCCGGTAGTACAAATCTTCCCTGAATCTGCCATGCTTGACATCATCGTAAAGGTCACGATTTGAAGCGAGTATAATTCGTGTATCGACGGTACGAGTCTTATTACTACCTACCGGCTCGAATTGCCTGTCCTCCAAAACACGTAAAAGTTTGGCTTGAAGAGCAGGGGAGGCATTGGAAATCTCATCAAGAAAAATTGTCCCCTTATCTGCAGCTAAAAATTTGCCTTCTTTATCAGTTACAGCACCGGTAAATGAACCTTTTATATGGCCGAACAGCTCGCTTTCGAGCAGCGTCTCGGGAATCGCTGCGCACGTAACCTCCACAAACGGCTTATCACTTCGGCTTGAGCGGTGATGTATTGCTCTTGCCAGCATACTTTTGCCGGTGCCTGATGGACCAGCCATCAGTATTGTGCTCGTGCTGTCGGCAACGGCCTCAACAAGGTCGAAAATCTTCGCCATTTTATAGTTATGGCTGATTATGTTTTCCAGGCTGTACTTCTGTTCGAGCTGGCTGCGCAGCTCCTCGTTTTCGCTTATAAGGATATGTTGTTTAACTGATTTCTCTACTGCAATCCGAAGCTCATCGTCGATTATCGGTTTCGTAAGGTAATCGTAAGCCCCCAGCTTAATGGCCTTGACCGCACCTTCAATAGTGCCGTAGCCGGTTATTACTATCATCACTGTTCGTGCATAATCTTTTTTGATTATATTTAATAATTCGAAACCATCTCCATCCGGAAGATTAATGTCTGCTATCACCAGCCCATAGACATGTTCCTGCAGCTTGGCCACGGCTTTCTTTAATGTCAATACGCCACTGGCCTGGAATCCTTCAAACGCTAAAAACTTACATAACGAATCCAATATGATTGTATCATCATCTACAACAAGAATATCCTTATTACCCATAAAACCTCCTTTGGTGTTTATAAATCCTCGTTCAAATCATAAAGCCACATATTCACAGTGTCAAGTAAAATGTTGAAAAAAAACAACATATACGTTTCTTTTTTCGGACAAGAAAAGCCCTTTGTTTAGCAAGTTATGTAACATTTTATAGAATAAGCAGCCAAACAGCTCTGAAGTGTAAAAAAATCAGCGTTTATTGTTGCCCTTTCTCAACATTGATAATGCACTTTTTTCTATGTTTCTCGACACTTGTAGTTGATTGTGCCCAACACTATGCAGGGCAGGCATGTGCAAAAGTTTATGTATGAGGACTATTTCTTAGGCCAAACGCCTTCGAAGACTTCCACAGCAGGTCCGGCCATATAGACGCAGTTATCTTCTTCGCACCAGCTCAAATCTAAATCGCCACCCGGTAGATGCGCAGTGCATGTTCGCTCCGCCTGGCTGGTAAGCACCGCCGCCACACAGCACGCACAGGCACCGCTGCCGCAAGCCATCGTAATTCCGCTGCCTCGCTCCCATGTACGCATCGTAAATTCCGCTGAATTATCAATCTGGACAAAATGAACATTGACTCGGTTCGGAAAAAGCTCATGGTTTTCGATAGCCGGCCCCAATTTTTCAAGCTCGATTAGCCCCACATCATCACAGAAAAATATAGCATGGGGATTACCCATCGATACACAAGTCATTTGCAATTGGCGACCAAGAATTTTGATTGGCTGCTCAATAACCTTCTCACCGGATAACTTGACAGGTATATCTTTCGGTGTAAGGACTGGCTGGCCCATATTGACACATACCTTTTGAACTATGTCATTATCATCGATTACAAACCCAACGGTCAAAACTCCGTGGCCGGTTTCTATCTTCAGAGAAGCAGGGTAGGCCCCGTTAGAAATCCTTCCTTTTCGGGGTACTTTATTCATTCTGGAATTTCTAACGGGGTAGGGGGGCTGACCCGGAACAGAAAACGCTCCTCCCGGCTTAGCTAATTTGTGTTCATAGACATATTTAGCCACGCATCGAATCCCATTTCCGCACATCTCCGCCTCTGAACCATCGGCATTGAAAATGCGCATCCGCGCATTAGCCGTTTTCGATGGGTATATAAGAATCAGGCCATCGGCGCCGATACCACAATGGCGGTCGCTGACAGCTTGCGCAAGCTCCGTTGGCTTCTCGACCTTTTCTTCAAAGCAATTGACAAAAACATAGTCATTGCCAAGGCCGTGCATCTTCGTAAATCTCATAGTTATTCTCCAAATCAGTCATAACATCATACATAATCCGCTTAATCCTATCAACCATAACGTAGTGCGTTGTGCGTATCGCGTGGCGGGATATTCGCTGTGCCAGCGACGGCTAAACGATAGGCCGAAATTGGCTTTGTTTTGGGTTTGGATTGGGTTTGAATTGGGTTTGTTTTTTTGCCCATTGTTCATAGTTATTTGTTCATAGTTCATTGTAAAACAATAGCTTACGTTCATTTTAGGCGTCCGTAAAATTGGGTTTGGGATTTTTGAGTTAAAAATCGACGTTCATTTTCATATCTCTTCATTTTACAAGAGCTTACATTTGCCCGATTTTTAAGAAAATTGGGTTTGTTTTGCATACTTTGGTCAATTTGATTGACCAAAGAGTGAATGCGTAAATGAGTAGATGGGTAAATGAGTTAGTGGATAAATGGTTCATAGTTTCCGCCTTCGTTAAAACTACGGCGGACAGGCATTGTTCGTGGGTCGTGGATAGTGAATAGGATTTAGTGAACATTGTTTAATCCTTCGTATAAATGAACTTACGATTGAATTTGACTTGCGGGTCTCCGCGAACGTGCCCGCCGTTGGCGAGGTTTAACCCGCCACTGGCGAGACTTCTGTGCTACCTGAGCACATTCGGTATCATACCAGATATGGCCCGTTTTTCAAGCAGAAAATGAGCTTTTTTTATAATATTTTTACCACGAAGCTCAAAGAGATTTGAGAAATCCGAAATAAATCCCTTTGCGCAGTGCCCGCAGGGTAAACTGCCGGAGGCCGCGATGAGGGACAACAGTAAGTATGCCGCAGGCATACGAATAAAACAGTCCGAACCGCAGGCAGGACAAGCAAACCCTCGGCATAAAATAATCCTCACATAAGTAACCCCGTCATCAAGATGACGAGGCTAAACGACCCCCGGCGTGAAGCCGAGGGCTTAAGGCGAGAAAATCCGCGAAAAGAAAAACCCGCCGTGATCCGCCTTCGTTAAAACTATGGCGGACAAGAACGGCGGGGATGAATGTGAGAAAATAAAACCCTTGCGGTGCAATATAATTTAATACCCCCCCCGCAGTGTGGGGGGCTAACAATAATGACCCCTCACGAACTACCCAACTGAGAATTCCTTTTTACGAGTGTTCATTTGAGCTTTAAGACGTGCTACAATGGATGAGTGCATCTGCGAGACGCGGGACTCGGATAAATCAAGCGTCGCCCCGATTTCTTTCATCGTCATCTCTTCGTAATAATACAAAACAATAATCAGCCGTTCAGCCCGCGTCAGCCCTTTGGTAAGCAAGCTCTTCAGGTCCCGCTTTTGGGCCTCGGTCACAGGGTCCTGGCTCTTCTTATCTTTTATCACATCTATTTCGCGAACATCTTTTTCGCTGTCGCCGTCGTTATATTTCGTATCCAACGATACCAGGCTCACAGCATTGGCATCCCGCTGCAGTCTGTTAAACTCTACCTTACCCATATTTAGCTCTTCAGCTATTTCTTTCTCTGTCGGTTTACGGCCGAGATTTATCTCAAGCGCATGTCTGGCCTTGGTAAGCTGATGAGCGCGGGCTCTGACCAATCGCGGCACCCAATCCATACTTCGCAGCTCATCAAGAATCGAACCTTTTACACGAGGTGAGCAATATGTCTCAAACTTGACTCCTCTTTCGGGGTCGTATGCATCGATAGCATCCATCAGCCCAAAAATACCGGCGCTGATAAGGTCGTCCAGCTCAACCTTGTCGGGTAATTTGCTGTGCAGCCGCTCAGCGCAGTATCGCACTAAGTCCCTGTAATGCTCCATAAGCAGATTGCGGAAATAGTCATCGTGGGTTTTATGAAACTGCTTCCATATTTCGTTTATGCTGAGTTGTTGCTGTTGTTGCTGCTGTTTGGTTTTCATAGTATTCCTCCATGAAAAGGACTATGTTTTGCGAAAATATGGATTCTACGTTCTCAACAACATTTATGAGCTGTAGGCTCATTTACCTCATCAGGTTTTAAGTCCTATAAACATCTGTGCTTTTTATTTCATCCTGACTCTCCTCCATATTGATATACAATAGCTGCACAAAATTCTTATCGACTCATTGGCCGATAACTTTAGAAGAACAAATCAACAACCTTCTTAAAAAATCCTTCTTCGTTTGGCGTCGCAGCCAAACCATTGCCTAACTTCGCGGCTAAGGCCACCAATGACGAGGTAATCCGCGCTTTAGGGTAAGACAAGACAACTGGCTTTCGCAGCCGAACCGCACATCCCAATCGCTCGTCCCCGAGCAATACGCCGGCATCATAAATCTGAGTGTTTAAAAATTGTTTTGCAACGCTTGCTATCTGCCGATAGGTTCTTTTGCCTTCTGCTATTGTCGAAGCCATGTTTACAATAAGACTTATTCGTTTGAAATACCTGTTTATAATCAGCAATTTAATCATTGCATAAGCATCGGTCATCGCTGTTGCTTCAGGCGTTGTAACTAACAAAATGTGGTCAGCCGCAAGGCAAAAGCCGACAACCAGCTTCGAAATGCCGGCTGCAGTATCAATTACAATCACATCGAAATCGTTCTGAAGTCTGGACAATTCCCGAAGCAGGCGGTGGCGCCGAAACTCATCGATGTTAGCCAAATCCTCAAGGCCGGAAGCACCGCAGATTATCCCCAGCCCCTCAGGGCCGGTGTAAATAATCTCCTCGATATTTTTCTGTCCGTTAAGCAAATGAGAAATGTTGTATTTACTGTGCACTCCCATAACTATATCAAGATTGCCTAATGACAGGTCCGCATCAATAAGCAATACTTTTTTTCGCGATGCAGCCAGGCATATTGCAAGATTTGCCGCTATGTTGGTCTTGCCGACTCCTCCTTTTCCGCTGGTTATTGCCAAAACCTTTGCCGGTCCCCGATAGTTTTCCATCATTTGTCGTAGGTAAGTCGCTTCGTTTGTCATCTGTTATTTCTTCAACGCAATAATCGATAATCAACTGTTAGTAATCACTTGAAATAGCTCTTTGTCTTTGCCGTAGCAATTCTGCTGCAATTCTCTGGTTGAGCGAATTTTCCAAAAGCTTATTTATTTGCAATTTGATGTATTCATTCTGACTTTCTTCAAGAAGCTCTTCGGCGTATGTGTCAATCACCGGTTTTACTTCGATAGCGCCATCGAAACCAAATTTGGTATTCTCAGTATCCCTCAGTACAAGCCGCTGGTTCTGGATATGCTCGTCTATCGCATCGTTGAGCAGGGCAGAGAACTCATCTACTAAAAAATCTTTTGGTGCAAAACCGGGGCTGTGGATATCATATATGTTTTGGATAAGGATTTTTTGACGGGTCTGTGTGAACTCGACAATCTTAGTCAGCAATTCAGTGATGTTATCTATTATTAGCGATGTATAGTTCATATAAAATCCTCAGTATCAAAGGCAGGACTAAAGAAACTCAGGAAAAAGCATCTTTCCTTAAAACTAAAGGTAGGGGAAAAACAACAAAGATAACTTGTGAAAAGCAACGTTGTGTTTTTCATCCTTGACCCTTTCATTGCTTCTCTTTTTTCAGCCGGTTAAAAATAAAGTGACAACGGTTAAATCTTTTTATTCCTTTGCCTTTTTATGAGTAATCAGCATCCTCTTCCTTGTCCAAAATCCGTCTTATTTCCGAAAGACTTTTTGTCTTTTTAAGCTGAATGATTTTGGATAATCGCTCAAACACAGATTCATCGTAAAGTCTATGTCCGCCATCCGTCCACTTCGCCTCGCGAATAAGTCCCATTATCGTGTAGTTATGAATCGTTTGTCGTGAGAAGGGGGTATAGGTAACCAGCTCACCGATTCGATAGAGCTTGGCAGGTATTTGCAGCGAGCGATTTTCTACTTCTGTCTTCATTGTTAAAAGCCCTCTATGAACGAATTCTTCGAAGCAACAAATGTATTTCAAACCGTCCATTGGCTATAAACCGCAATTATCCTTAATGAATTATATTTTACATTTTATAAAATGTAAAATACCTTTTTATGCCTGTCAACGATTTTTCTGATTTTTTTGAAAAAAATTTGATTTTTTTTCAAACGGGGAAAAGTACCTCCCCCGCTTAGAGGATAAAACTGGGAATCTACGATTTTCTATGGGGTTTTCGACGTCTTTTTGCCAAAAACTACTGTCCAAGCCATTTATACAAGCCTCCCAGTTCATTTTTGGCCTTTAGACGGTGTGTTTTCCCAAATGCCCCCCCCCAAATAACCGATACAGAGGTAAGTGGAGCTACATTATTAGCCCAAAAATGGAAAAATAAGCAAAATTTTATTGCTCTAAGCTATGCACCAAAGCAAAAAAAGTTCCGATAATTCTACTAACGCATCCAATGGAAGCATATCACTTCTTCAGGAGGTTACTCCATTGGCCCGGCAGATAAACTGCCTCGACTTGGACCGCATAGCCGATGTCTGCATTAAAAACATAGCTAATCTGGTTTCCGTAAGGTTTGCTTCACTGTACATACTTGATGAAACAAATAGTATTTTACACCTGCATAAACACAACCACCCATTTCTTATAAACAAAATAGTCTCATTGAATCAAAACCCGCCATCGCTTATGGTCATGGCTGTAAGAAGCAAAGAGCTTATATTGGTAGAGGATATAGATGCCCATAAAAAGCCGGTCATAAAAAAATCACAACGCGCCTTTGCTGAAAACTATAAGACCAACAATTGCGCTATTGTTCCCCTTATTTGTCAGGACAGAGTAGTGGGTGTGCTTAATTTAGCAGATAAGATAAAAGGCGGTAGCTTTAATGGTGAGGATATTGTATTGATAGAGTTGATTAGCCAGCTTGTTGGTGCGTCAATTGGTAACATAAAGCTGTTTGAGAAGATACAACGCCAAGCTACAACAGATGGCCTAACCGGCCTTGTGAATCACAAAACGTTTTATGAAATCCTGGAAAAGGAGCTGAACAGGTCGCGTCGATATGGCGGACAAATCTCCCTGATTATGGTCGATGTTGACAATCTCAAGAAGATAAATGACACCCATGGCCACCGGGCCGGTGATA
>CAZOQJ010000032.1:0-20832 GCA_964581905.1 uncultured Pirellulales bacterium | reverse complement strand
TGATTTGGGTAAACTTAGTCATTATTGTGGTCGTGGTGTATGCAATATACAAGGTGTTCACGCACGAACAATTCGTCAGGAGAGTCACCAACTTTCTCAGGAAAAAAATCATCAAAAAAGAAATCTTCCAAAAGGTGTCATTTGAAGAGCTTTTATTGGCAACAGGCGGCTACGGGGTTTCAAAAATTACAGTCTCTACCGGAAGTCCTGTGCTGGATAAAACACTCTCTCAATCCGAACTGAGAAAGCATGATATTACCGTTCTGGCAATAACAAGAGATGTTGAAACAATACCTAATCCGAGAGCAGACACGAAAATTCTGTTGGGCGATGAGCTAATCTGCTTCGGAAAATTAGAAAACATTAGAAATCAATTAGCATGATACCTGCATGGGTTTGGCCATCCTGCCGTAAGGCATCCCTTACGGGACTGACGGGATTACAAGCAACATTTTAAGCTTGTTGTCTTGCATTTCTAATATTTTGAATGAGGAAGGTTTAAGTATCTAAACGAGAGAAATTTGGGAAAATTTGTTGCAATTGGCGGCTCTTTTCGTTAGCATTTGGCCGAAATGCAGCCCGTTATGGACTTAGCCATCCTGCCGCAAGGCATCCCTTACGGGACTGACGGGAAACATCTTAACGACTCGTCGGGGCGGCCTGCTTCGGCGAAGGCCTACGCCGAGCCTGAGAGCCCGCCGTGGCCCGATGGGTTAAGGTGGTAGAAAATGGCTGAAAATAGCGATAAAACTGGCGAAACGAGTGTCAGTCCGCAGGACGTCTTACGGCGCAAAGAGGTGAGCGATTACGTTGACAGATTGAGCAATGAGCACCGTATGCTGGTAGTCCTCAAGGCCCAGTTGTACGACGGGGCGTGGGAAGCAATGCTCGACGACCTGAAAAACCGGCTGGCAGGTAAGCCATATATATTTAAGCTGGTAAATCGAATAAATGACGATATCGCGCGTATCGAAGAGATGCAGAAATTCGAGGAAGAGCATAATATTGACTTGGCAGACTACGTGAAAATGTAACCCCGTTAGAAGTTTCCTGATGTTGGCGGGGAGATGTAGAAGGGAGTTTTTTTCTAACGGGGTAAAGCAGGCAATTGATTAAGGATTAATGATGATTGATTATTTTTTTAGTTATCACTAATCATTTTAAAACGAAAGGGAGGACTGGGAAATGTCAGGCCATTTGCGATGTAAGTTGTGTTTGTTAGGGCTTCTTTCGGTTCTATTGATTGAGCCAGTTGTTTTCGGTACAGCAGGTGGCTCAGATAGGCTTATTTCGCCGGAACTGTTGGAGTCTGCAAAGCTAAAAACACTGTGGGATAATGAGCTGCCGATTAAAGAAGGTGAGAGCTTAGAGCGATTGATTATTCTCGGTGAGCGTATCTATGCGCTTTCTAATCGTAATTATATGTTCGCTCTGGACCGCCATGTTGGCAAGATGATATCCGGTAGGTCCATCGCGCCAGCTGGTTTGCCTGTTGAACAGATGGAGCTTTATGGGGATAAGCTAATATCTATAGTCGGCGGCAGCTTTGTTGAGTTTGATATGCAAACCTGTATGGTGCGTAGTGCCTACTATCCGGAATTTGGTATAGTTTGTCCTGCTGCTCGCAACAGTTCATACTTTTATTTGGCTGGAACAGACAAACGTTTGCATGTGTTTCATTTGGACGACAAAATTCAGGTTTTTGAGGCGGCGGCCGAGAATGATTCAAGGATTACTTCGATTATAGCTGATGAGAGCTTCGTTATTTTTTCTACCGATGCCGGCAACTTAATTAGTATCACCCCTGACAGGCCTGTCAAACTCTGGCAGTTTGATGCCGGTGGCGGCATTGTTGGGCCGGTAATGAGGGATGGAAGTTCACTATTTTTTGCCTGTGAAGATACGTGCATTTACAGGTTTGATATGCTTAATGTCCTAAAGGGAAATCTTGTCTGGAAATACCAGACGAACGCAGTGCTTGACAAAGCTCCACGCGTAACGTGGGAGGTTGTTTATCAGCGTGCCGGCTATAAAGGGCTGGCGGCGATAGATAAAAAAAGCGGCAAGCTTTTGTGGCAGTTGGGTGAAGGTGCTGATTTACTGGCGGAGGCGAAAGGCAAAGCATACGTGATTACAAAAGTGAAGACATTAGCGGTGATGGACAACAACGTAAGAAAAAAGCTGTATTCGGTTAATTTCGCACAGGTTTCGAGATATGCAGCTAATACGATGGACTCGAAAATATATATTGCTGATGAGAGTGGCCGCGTAGCTTGTATAGAACCGGTTGAATAGAAAAAATTCGTTTATTAATCGCATTATTAGGCAAAAAAGGAGAAGAAGGTAAAATGGATGTGAAAATTAAGACGGCATTGATAAGTGTTTCTGACAAAAGCGGCATAATTGAATTTGCAAAGAAACTGAGCAAGATGGGAGTGAAAATCATCAGCACCGGCGGAACAGCCAAAAAGCTAAGTGAAGCCGGAGTAGATGTTGTTGGTATTGAGTCGGTTACCGGCTTTCCGGAAATGATGGATGGCAGGGTCAAGACCCTTCATCCGAAAATACACGGAGCGCTGTTGGGGTTACGTGACAAAAAAGAACATACCGATGCAATGAAAAAACACAACATCGAACCGATTGATTTGGTCTGTGTGAATCTTTATCCATTTGAGCAGACTATTGCCAAGCCGGGTTGCACGTTAGAGGAGGCGATTGAAAATATTGATATTGGTGGGCCGAGCATGGTTCGCTCGGCTGCAAAGAATCATAAGTATGTGACAGTAGTAACGCAACCGGACCAGTATGATAAGGTCGTTGAGCAGATGCAGAAAAACAATGGCGCTGTAAGCGAGGAGCTTCGCAAAGACTGTGCGAGGATTGTCTTCGGGCTGACGGCTTCGTATGACGCTGCTATATCGAAGTACCTGAACGGCAGGGCAAATGTGACCTATCCGGAGAGGGTCTCAATCGCCGTTAGAAAAGACAGGGAGCTGCGTTATGGTGAGAACTCTCACCAAACCGCGGCATTTTATAAGCTGCCGGCAAGCGGTGAGATATCGGTCGGCAGTGCTAACATAATGGAAGGCGAGACCGGAATCAGCTTTAATAATTTGCTGGATGTGAATGCTGCGTTTGAGCTGGTTAAAGAATTCGCCGAACCCGCGGCGGTTGTTGTTAAGCACCTCAATCCCTGCGGCTGTGCGGTTGATGAGGATATTACCGAGGCCTATCGCAAGGCCTACGAAGGCGATGTGGTTAGTGCATTCGGTAGTATAGTTGCGTTAAACCGGAAAGTCGATGTTGAGCTGGCAAGGACGATAATGGAATCTTTCAGCCGATTCGGAAAGGCGCTTGGAGCGAGCGGCTTTTTTGCAGAGGTGATTATTGCTCCTGAGTTTGACGCCGATGCGGTTGAGATAATCAGGACACTCAAAAGCTGGGGCAGCAGGGTTCGACTTATGGAGACTGGGCCGATTGACAGGGCAAAGATTGACTGCGGCGAGTTCGATGTTCGTTGTGTTATAGGCGGATTATTGTTGCAGCAGAGAGATTTAGTCAGCTGGGAGCCGGATGTATTGACATACCCGACCAAGGCCAAGCCGACAAAAGAGCAGCTTGAGAATTTAAGGGTTGCCTGGCTTGCTGCAAAGCATACCAAGAGCAATACAATCGTGCTGGTTAAGAACAAAAAGGTCATAGGAGTTGGAGCCGGGCAGATGAATCGCGTAGAATCCGGCCTGATTGCATTTAAGAACGCTGGCGATGCGGCGGAGGGCTGTACAATGGCCTCGGATGCCTTCTTCCCGTTCCCGGATAATATTGAAAACGCCGCTAAGGCGGGTGTAGCTTGCATAGTTCAGCCGGGCGGCTCGAAAAAAGACGATGAAGTTATCGCCGCAGCGGATAAGCACGGTATCGCGATGGTCTTTACCGGCAAACGACACTTTAAACACTAAGAAATCCGAAATTCGGACTTCTTAAAGCATACGGATTAGGGCGGCCTTGTGTAGTCGCCCTTATAATCCTGCGGCTTTTCGCAGTTTGGCGGCCATATCGGTTTTTTCCCAGGTGAAGTTGGGCAGGTTTCGGCCAAAGTGTCCGCCATAAGAGGTCTGGGCGAAAATCGGCCGAGCAAGCTTTAAGTAAGTAATCATTCTCTTTGGTGTTAATGGGAAAAGCTTTCTTATAATCCGGCTTAACTTTTCTTCGCTAATCTTCGAGGTTCCTTCGGTATCAACAAGGATGGAAATCGGCTCAGCTACACCGATGGCATAGGAGAGCTGGATTTCGCAGGCATCGGCAAGGCCGGCGGCAACGATGTTCTTGGCGATATATCTGGCCATATAGCTGGCGGTCCTATCAACCTTTGTGGGGTCTTTGCCGCTAAAGCAGCCCCCGCCGTGGCTTCCCCTTCCGCCGTAGGTATCGACGATGATTTTTCTGCCTGTCAGTCCGCAATCACCTTTTGGGCCACCTGTAACGAATCGGCCAGTAGGATTGATGTGGTATATAATGTTTTTGTCAACGAGTCGCTTCGGCAGGGCAGGCAAGATAACTTTTTCGATAATTTGTTTTCGCAATTGTTTATAGCCGACAGACGGGGCATGCTGAGCCGCGACAACGACCGTATGAATGCGTTTTGGCTTGCCATTCTCATATTCGACCGTTACCTGGCTTTTGCCATCGGGTCGCAGCCAGGGCAGCTTTTTACTCTGTCGCATTTTTTCCAATCGGGTTGTAATAGTATGTGCGAGCTGAATTGGCATAGGCATAAGCTGAGGGGTTTCTTTACATGCATAGCCGAACATAAGTCCCTGGTCGCCGGCACCTTGTTCTTTGTGCAGGCCGGTGCCTTCGGTTACTCCTTGAGAAATATCAGGGCTTTGCTTGCCGACCGATACGATAACAGCACAGGTTTCGTGGCAAAACCCGAGTTCAGGGTCATTATATCCGATTTCTTTGATAGTATTACGGACGACCTTCGGGATATCTACAACCGCTTTTGTGGTAATTTCACCGCCAACAATGACCATATCGTCTTTCACCATTGTCTCGCAGGCGACCCTGCTTTTGGGGTCTTGTGCGAGCATTGCATCAAGGACTGCATCGGATATGTGGTCAGCCACTTTATCAGGGTGGCCCATTGTTACGGACTCGCTGGTAAAGAGATATTTGCCTGTGTCGCAATGAAGATTACTGTACGTTGATTTTTTTGCCATTTGTTGTTTTCCTTTTTAATGTTTGTTGTTCATCGTTTTATATATTATGAGCCATCGTTGATTGTCCAATCATAGTTGAGGTATTTTACAGTATAGTTTTTCAATTCGAGAAAAGACACATCGCTATTGGGAACATAATTGGTAATGAAATTCAAAACGGCCCTGACTGCCGGCTCCTGGTCCTTGAACTTTTTATCCGTGCCATACTTTTTGAGAAAATATCGTCCATGCCAGGTTGGTTTAAGTATGGCAGACAGATGAACTATGTTGTCTTCTCTATCAATTCTAAATGCACCCGGGCTGGACAGAAATTTTTTACACTGCTCGTCTAATTGTTCATTTAGTTTGTGCCCACGATATGGCTCATTACACAAGGCCGGGCTGGAGAGGCTGGCGTGGGTTATGGCCAGGAATACTCTCGGCTCATCAAACTCTTTGCGGAAAAAACGCCTGTCAATTTCCGAGAGCGTAAATTCCTCATTCATCACGAGAAATTTGCTTTTCCAGATTCCACCGATATTTTTGTCGATGTGCCTGATACTATAAGGCCCCCACAAAATACGGAGCATTCGTGTTGACTCAATAGGGTAATTGTCAGCAATTACCTTGAGTATTTTTATGTTATATGCGTTAATCCAGAAAGCGATTTTGTCTTCTTTAGGCCAGGACTTATATTCTTTCGGGTCAAGCTTGTCGAATTCATTGAGGAGCTTGTTTAGCTCAGGTTTTTTTCGCCTTAGCTCGTTGTAGTTTACCATGCCTTTATCGTTGACAAATTCATTTAGGATAGCGGCACATTTGTCATGAAAAGAAATTTTGGCGGTGGGCGTGACTTTATTAGGTTCGGCACTTGGTAATTTTGTCTCAGCAGGGCCAACCTCATTAGGTTCAACCTCGTTAGGTTCAACCTGATTAGGTTCGGGCATAGAGGGCTCGATTTTCGGCGGCTCGACCTTTTCTGGTTCTGGTTTCAGGATTTCGGCCTTCTGCGGCTGGGTCTGTGGCTGTTTGGTAGACTCTGGCTTACAGCCTAAAAAGAGCATCAATACCGTCTGAAAACTTATGAGAATAACGAAATTTTTAGCCATTTTTAACCTTCGGACAAATGATTGTTTAATTCTTTAATTATTAAAATTGCTCAATTTACATTAGCATTGTCGGTTATTCGACGCACAGCGATATCATAATTATTTTATCATACTTTTCCAGAGAAATCTTAATTTTCAGGGATGCGTTTTACAAAAAAACAGGTTGGATTGCCGAATTCCAGTTGCCAATTTCAAATCGAAATTCAAGGCTGGATTCGCTTGACAAAAGGATTTTATAAAGTTAAGATAGATAATCCGGCCTTCGCAGCCCCCGCGTCTTCCTGTCGGAAGACAGGAGCGGGGGTGGAGTAGGCTATTGAACGCAAACATAGTCTTTGAAATATCTAATCTGAATGTGTTTTTCTATTGGACGTTGAAGAAAAATGAAGCTAAAATGGCTGTTTCTTACCGTTCTATCGGCATTTTTAGTCTTGATGATGGATTCAGGCTCTGAGGCCGTTGATGCAAGGCAGATTGACGCGGTACTCAGGAAAGGCGTGCTCGACAGCCAGGATTTGCGGATTATTGACGGCTTTATTGGTGAAGCGGTGCGGGAATTGGTTCAGACCAGAGACCTTGCGGACATCGCACTGAACCGCACGGTCATCCTCAGCAGGCAAAGTGACCAGAACCAGTATGCTCAGCAATTTTCTGAATCGGCCCATAAATATATTTCTTTGGGTCTTCAAGAGGCATTGAGATTAACGCCGGAAGAAAGAAGAGTTGTAGTTACTGTTAACCTTTTGATTCTAATAGATGGATTTGAAGACCCACGATTTGCAGATTTGGCTGTTAGTAAGCTGGCAGATAAGAGCACGGTTGTTCGATACTGGGCGGTCCACTGTATAACTTCGCCTGGTATTATAAAAAAGTTGAATTCAGGGGGGGAATCTGGTTTGAAACTGGCACGCAGCATCGTAGTGGAGCTTGACAAGCTGGTCGAAAGCGATAGCCCTGAGATAACAGCTTTAATGACCAGATTTGCTGCTGATGTGAAAATTCGGCAGGCAGAGGATTTGCTGCTGCGAATAGCCAATATGCGCATTAAAAGATATGCCGGCTGGAAAGTGGAATTTGAACCTCTGGATGATATTATCTTAAAATCACTCTGCAGCAAGATATCTCCCGCGGGCCAAAGCAACACCGTTGTTGCCCGCAGCTTCAGTCAATTGTATTCTTATGTGATACAAAGATACGTCAAAGGCAGCGAATTTTTAAGTGATACGCAGAAAGGTCAATTGGCTTCGGTAATAATCGAGATAGAGGACAAGTGCATCAGTAAACTTCTGGGTAAAATGCAAACGGCGATGAAAAGGGCTATTGAGGCAGAGGATACAGCAGCTCTTTTGCGGGAACATGCTTTGTTGCTTGGTTATGGAACGGCAGCAGGGCAGCTGCCGTTAAAACTCGGCTTTGAATATAGTAGTATCAGTGGCAGCCGAACTGCGCCAGTTCCCTTGCCGGAGCCGCCAAGGCCGACCCCATAAGGCAATGGTGTGGTTACCAAACACCGGAGGTTTGGTTTTATGAATAGGCATAGAGGTGTCTTCACTTTTTCCTTTTTTTTATTGCTGTCAATTATTATCCTGCTGCAAATTCTTTCAATGTTTCAATCCGACCGATTTTACGAGGGTCTTAACCGCCTCGAGGAGATTTTTGAAAGTGGCGGTGCGCCTGAAGCAGATAGGGGTAAGCCGGGGGTGTCAGGTGGGGTCGATGAAGAATATCCCGGAGACGAAGGTGATTGGCTGATATGGGCGTTTCGAGTTGAGCCAAAGACCCTTAATCAGATTAATGTTGATTCTGATATATATTCAAGATGGATTACTATCCCGTTTATTTTTGAACCACTATTAGCTTATGATTTTGACGAGGTTAAACTTAAGCCTTGGCTTGCTGATAGTTATGAAGTATCACCTGATGGAAAAGAGATATCTTTTCGGCTAAAGGATGATATACATTTTTCGGATGGAGTGCCCATTACAGTTGATGATGTTGTCTTTACTTATGGGACGGTAATGAATCCCATGGTTGATGGATCCAATGTAGCACAACAATTTATTGATATAGAAAAGGTAGTTAAGGTTGATGAACGGGTAGTTAAGTTTTATATGAAGAGGCCGTATTTTAAGTCTCTGCAGATTTGCGCCCTTACGTGGGACATTGGCATATACCCTAAACATATATATGAATTTGAAGATGCCAATGAATTCAACAAGCGTGTGTCGAGGCCTGTAGGCAGTGGGCCTTATATGTTTGAGAAATGGGATGTGGGTCAGCAGATTGTCCTGCGGCGCAATGAGAACTACTGGGGCCCGAAACCCAAGCTGAAGAAAATTATTTTTAAGTTTATAACGAACGCTTCAGCTTGTTTGCAAGCTCTTCGTTCGCATCAGATAGACCTTATGATTCCTGAGCCGGAACAATTTGCAGATTTGGTTGAAGACGAAGAATTCAACAGGGAATTCCGCTGTCTTTCCTACTGGACGCCTTGGACGCCCTATTTTTATATGGGTTGGAATATGGATAAGGTGTTTTTTAAAGACAGACGAGTTCGCTTGGCTTTGACGCATATAGTCAATCGCAGATATATAGTAGATTATCTGCTTAAAGGACATGCGGAAATGATAAGTGGTCCATTTTACATCAATGGCCCGGATAATAATCCTGATATCGAACCGTGGCCTTACGATGTGGAAAAAGCTAAGGCGTTACTTGATGAAGCGGGTTGGGTTGACAGCGATAGGGATGGAATTCGTGATAAAGATGGGGTAGCACTTAGATTTAATTTCATTTATTCAGCAGGTTCTGATTTATATAAGCGACTGGCTAAATTATTCAAAGATGATGCTGCCAAGGCAGGCATCGAGGTGGTACTAGAACCTTATGAATGGTCGGTTCTTTTACCTCGGCTGACTGACAGGAAGTTCGAGTCAATGGTAATGGGCTGGGGCGGTGATATTCTTGAGGACCCGTATCAGATATTTCATTCTTCGCAAATCGGCAACCGGGCTTGTAATTATGTAGGATTCCGCAATGCTGAAGCGGATATGTTAATGGAGCAGGCAAGAGCAATACTCAACGAGAAAGAGAGGGTTAAAAAATTTCATCGTCTGCACGAGATTCTGCACGAGGAGCAGCCCTATACATTTTTATTTACCCGGCCGACCTTTCGGCTTGTTGATAAACGCTTCAAAAACGTTAAGATTCATGAATTAGGGCTTAACTATCTCGAGTGGTATGTGCCGAAGCAAAAGCAAAGGTATAAATAAGAAGGCAAAAGACAAATTACAGAATAAAGTATTAGGGGTTGTATTATGAATGGTCGTTCAGGAATATTTACGTTTTTTCTTTTCTTGTTTTTAGCTTTTGTCGTACTGCTGCAGGTTTTGTCGATGGTGCAGGCGGACAGGTTGTATGAGCGTCTAAATCTCCTCATAGACAGGTGGGAGGCCACAGGGGCTACGAGGGTTGTCAGGGAGAAAGTAAGCTCAGCTGATTTGCCGGGCGAAGAATATCCCGGCGACGAAGGCGACTGGCTCGTCTGGCATTTGTCGGCCGAACCGCACACATTGAATCCCTACACTGTAGAAGGTGATATGTACACAAGATATATTACAACCGGAACTATCTTCGAAAGACTATTTGAATACGATAAGGAATCTGAAAAGGTCATACTCAAACCGTGGCTTGCTGAGCGAATGGAAATTAGCGATGGCGGATTGAACGTGACGGTTTATCTTCGGGATGGTATATATTTTTCCGATGGAGCACCTGTTACAGCCGATGACGTGATTTTTACCTTTGAAACTATAATGAATCCTGGTGTCGATGCGGCCGATTTGCGCAACTATTACCATAACGTTAAGGAGGTTGTCAAAATAGATGAACGAACGGTCAGATTCAGTTTCAAGGAACTTTACTGGAAAACGATTGAATCAGTTGGTATTTTTGAAGTACTTCCAAAGCATGTATATGAGTTTGATGACCCGCAAGAATTCAATACCCGCCGGTCGAATCCTTTTGGAAGTGGGCCTTATGTGTTTGAGAAATGGGATGTCGGTCAGCAGATTGTGCTGCGGCGGAATGAGAATTACTGGGGATACAAGCCGAAGCTGGATAAGATCGTCTTTCATTTTATAACCAATGACATAGCAGCTTTGCAGGCGATTCGTTCACATGATGTTGATTATATGCGACCAACGCCCGAACAGTTTGCCGAAATGGTCAAGAACGATGAGTTCGGGAAGGAATTTCGGACGATAAAGTGCTGGGTACCGAGTGTTCCATACTTCTTTATTGGCTGGAATCAGGAAAGGCCATTTTTCAAGGACCGGCTGGTTCGGCTGGCTATGACGCACCTTGTTGATAGGCAGTCAATCATAAAGCATGTGCTCAAAGGCAATGCAGAGATTTCAACGGGCCCTTTTTACCTGTATGGACCACAAAGCGATCCAAACGTGAAACCTTGGCCGTTTGATCCGGACAAGGCGAGAGAACTGTTAGATGAGGCCGGATGGGTCGACAGTGACGGTGATGGCATAAGGGACAAAGATGGCTTGCCCTTGCGGTTCAAATATTCATATTCAACCGGTAGGATGATTTATGAGCAAGTAGCGAAATTGCTCAAAGACGAGGCAGCGAAAGTAGGCGTGGAAGTTATACCAGACCCTTATGAATGGTCGGTATTTGTAGAAAGGTTAAATAACCGCAAGTTCGACGCTGCGACGATTGGATGGGGCGGGACAATTGAATCCGACCCATATCAGATTTTTCATAGTTCACAAATTGAGGGGCGAGGTAATAATTTTGTCAGTTTTAGAAACGCTGAAGCTGATGTAATTATAGAGCAGGCAAGACGAACATTAGATGATGGGAATCGATATGCCCTTTATCATCTTTTTCATCGACTCTTGCACGAGGAACAGCCATATACGTTCTTATTTTTCAGACCGGAGGTTCGTTTTCTGGATAAGCGATTTGAAAATGTGAATATGCATAAACTCGGTCTTTATGAGTTTGAATGGTATGTCCTGAAGGAAAAGCAGAGATATAAGTAAGTTCGTAGTTTGTTGCTCACAGTTCATAGGATGTGGTGAAGATTTTTAGATGACAACATATATATTAAGACGATTGCTGTTGATGATTCCAACGCTGCTGGGGATAACGGTGATGGTCTTTGCCATCAGCCGGATTGCGCCGGGCGACCCTGTCAGTTTGAGTATGGCGCCGGGCGGACAACTGGATGCTGAGCGGGCGGCTGACGTTCGTGAAGCGCGGATGAAACTCTATGGGCTGGATAAGCCGGTGCATATTCAATATGGCATTTGGCTTGGACGCTTAATACGTCTTGATTTTGGTGATTCAATAAAACATCATCGGCCGGTTATCGAGCTAATCAAAGAGAGACTACCCATTACCCTTACACTGAACATAATCGCTTTTGTGATTATCTATGCGGTATCGCTTCCGCTTGGGGTTTTAACAGCAGTGCAGCACAGGCGATTTTTTGACCGGGCTAGTTCTGTAGTTTTATTTATGCTTTGGTCCTTGCCGGTTATGTGGGTTGGTCAGATGGTGATAGGATATTTCTGCGGGCCTGCGTTTAAAAGCTGGTTTCCACCGGCGGGACTTAGCAGCAATTATGCCGACCAGTTGCCTTTTTTCCCATGGCTGGCGGATAGATTGTGGCATCTGGTTTTGCCGGTGCTTTGTCTGACCTATACCGGATTCGCATATCTTACCAAGCTGGTTAGGGCGGGAATGCTGGATAATCTTCGCTCTGATTATGTAAGAACTGCGCGTGCTAAGGGGTTGTCAAATTTGGTCGTAATATTCAGACATGCGTTTCGCAACAGTATAATTCCGGTTATTACAGTTATGGCTACACTGCTTCCTGCGATGCTTGGGGGGTCGGTAATTATCGAAAGGATATTTAGTATTCCGGGCATGGGATTACTGGCGTTTGAAGCGGTTACGACGCGTGATTATAACGTGGTTATGGCTGTTGCAACTATCGGTGGAGTTCTGAATTTGCTCGGTCTTTTGTTTGGCGATATCGCTTATGCCATTGCAGACCCGCGAATTAGTTTTGAAAGTGCCGTGTAACAAATTATGGGTAAAGAATCACAAGAGAAATCGGACTGGGGTACATCTTACGGCGAACTGGTCTGGCAGGAGTTTTCCAAAAACCGCCTTAGCAGGATTTGCCTTGGCTTTATTGTTTTTCTGTTCGTAGTTGCCATTTTTGCGCCGTTTCTTGCCAATGACAAACCATATGTGCTCCGCATTGATGGACAGTTACACTTTCCTGTATTCAGAAATTTACGGCCAAGCGATTATTGCATTTGCCTTGCGGCAGTCATCGGATATCTGCAGGTGTTGCTAATCAGACGCAATCACAAACGTGTCGACCCCTCTATTCGGGGGATGGTGTTGTGGCGCCAGATATGTATAAACAGTTCGATAGTCCTTATAGGATTTATATTGCTGCAGATTTTTGTCCCACGAAGACTCGATGCTACGGATTACAAGGCATTGGTGGCTTCAGGTAAGGCAACAAATGCTGTTTTTGCTCCAATACCATACGGTTACGGCCGTACGAATTTGAAGCTGCGTGAGCAGCCGCCCAGTCGTCAGCACTGGCTGGGGACCGATGATGTCGGCTCGGATGTGCTGTGCAGATTGATTCATGGCAGCAGAATATCGCTTTCGGTAGGGTTCGTAGCGGTTGGTATTTCGGCCATTATAGGTGTAATAGTTGGAGCGATTCTGGGGTATTTCGGTGGAAAGGTGGATTTTGTCGGGATGCGAATCGTAGAAATAATGATGGCTATTCCGGCGTTCTTTCTCATCATCACGATTGTGGCATTTTTCCCACGGTCTCTATTAAACATTATGATAATTATTGGCATTACAAGCTGGACAAGGGATGCTCGTTTTATCCGAGCGGAATTTTTCAAATTGCGAAGACAGGATTTTGTCCAGGCAGCGGTGTCGCTGGGTCTGCCTTTGCGGAGCATTCTTTTCAGACACATGCTGCCAAACGGTATTGCTCCGGTATTGGTCAATGCTACCTTTGGGATTGCCGGCGCTATATTCATTGAAGCAGCCCTTAGTTTTCTTGGTTTTGGTGTTGCACCGCCAA
This sequence comes from uncultured Pirellulales bacterium, assembly GCA_964581905.1. Classification (GTDB taxonomy): domain Bacteria; phylum Planctomycetota; class Phycisphaerae; order Sedimentisphaerales; family Anaerobacaceae; genus CAZBWE01. The sequence continues at coordinate 7,375 of CAZOQJ010000032.1, read as the reverse complement.
CTCCAAGCTGGGGGCAAATGCTCAGTTTAGGTGTTAGTACTACTGGAAGGTTTCTTTGGTGGCTCTCTCTTTTTCCAGGCTTGGCGATATTTCTAACTGTGCTGGCATATAATTTAGTAGGTGAGGCATTACGGGATGCTATTGACCCGAGGCTGAGAATTCAATAAGACGTAAAGCGTATTTGTTGAAGCAATATGGCAAACGATGGCACATTATTGTCGGTAAAAGGCCTTTCGACACACTTCTTTTCTGAAAAGGGTGTTATAAAGGCGGTGCAGGATGTGGGATTTTCGATAAAGAAGGGCAAAACTTTTGCGCTCGTTGGTGAAAGTGGATGTGGTAAGAGCGTTACAGCACTGTCAATTATGCAGTTGGTTCCAACGCCACAGGGTAAAATCATTAGTGGCGAAATTACCTTTGAGCAAAAAAACTTATTATCGCTCAGCGAAAAACAAATGCGACAGGTCCGCGGCAATGAAATAGCTATGGTTTTTCAGGAACCGATGACCAGTCTCAATCCGGTTTATACTATAGGCAACCAGATAGTAGAGGCCATAATGCTCCATCAGAAAAAAAGCTTCAGCGAGGCGTGGGCGGATGCGGTCGATATATTACAGGCCGTTGGTATCGCTGATGCGGCACAACGGGCTGTCGAATATCCTCATCAAATGTCAGGAGGTATGCAGCAGCGGGTTATGATAGCAATGGCCGTAAGTTGCCAACCGACATTATTGATAGTTGACGAGCCAACGACCGCTCTCGATGTAACGATTCAGGCACAGATACTGGATTTGTTGGATGAATTGCAGAAGCAGAAGGGAATGAGTATTTTGCTGATAACCCATGATTTAGGCATCGTTGCAGAGCGGGCTGAGGATGTTGCGGTGATGTACGCATCGAGAATAGTTGAAGTTGCAGATGCACAGCGGCTTTTTGCAGAACCCTTGCACCCTTATACGCAGGGGCTTTTGAAATCGTTGCTGCGGTTGGGCTTTGAAGGAAAACGCCTGCATACCATTTCAGGTAACGTACCGGACCCGTTACACTTCCCATCGGGTTGTAAATTTCATCCTCGCTGCCCGACAGGTTGCGGAGACAAGCGGTGTCAGACTGCCGAACCAGAGCTTAAGGAGGTTCAGCCGGGCCGCTCGGTCGCCTGCTGGTATGCGCCGGGTTATACGCAGTAGAAAGATATATATGGTAAACACGAACGGATATCTGCTGAAAGTCGATGACTTAAAGACCTATTTTTCTATAAAGAAAGGTCTGCTGCGTAAAACTGTTGGCTATGTCAAAGCGGTTGATGGCGTAAGCTTCGAAATAAAGAAAGGCCAGACGCTGGGTCTTGTTGGCGAGAGCGGCTGTGGCAAGACGACCGTCGCCCATAGCATAATACGGCTGGTACCGGCAACGGCGGGAAAGATTTTCTTTGACCAGGTGGAGGTTTTGTCTGCCGAAAAGGCCGCGCTGCGGAAGCTTCGCAGACAGATTAGTCTTATCTTCCAGGACCCTTACGGTTCATTAAATCCGAGAATGACCGTTGGCAATGCCATTGGTGAGCCGTTGAGGATTCATAGAGGTATAACCGGCAGTGAACTGACCGAGCGGATAGCGATACTGCTTTCAAAGGTTGGGCTGGCACCGGAGCACATCAACCGTTACCCGCATGAGTTTTCAGGTGGACAGAGGCAGCGAATTGGAGTAGCAAGAGCGCTATCGCTGGAGCCGGAACTGGTTATTTGTGATGAGCCGGTTAGTGCCCTCGATGTTTCAGTTCAATCGCAAATTTTGAATCTATTGAAGGATTTGCAGCAGGAATTTGGGCTGACCTATTTATTTATCGCACACGATTTGGCTGTGGTAAAGTTTTTTTGTGATATCGTGGCGGTTATGTATATGGGGAAGATTGTAGAGAGAGCTACGGCACAACAGTTGTATCAAAATCCTTTGCATCCTTATACACGTGCGCTTATCTCGGCAATTCCGCAGACTGAGCAGTCACTGCGTGGTCGCAGGACCATTCTTGGTGGTGAAGTACCGAGTGCCTTGAATCCACCGACCGGCTGCCCGTTCCACTCACGATGCCCTTGCCGCCAGGCCGATTGTCTAAGGCAAATGCCGGAATTGAAGCAAAGCAGTAGTTATGCCGGACATTTTATTGCCTGCTGGAAATGCTGAAAAGTGGGGTTTAACAGGTAAAAAGTAAAAATGGGCAAAAAACTTGACTGTGGCGATAAAACTTGGGATAATTTAATTAGATGGAGTTTTGTATTTTGGTTATGGAAAGAAGGACAAGCTATATGGACGAAAAAGTTGACATGGAAATAACCAGTGAGGAGAACACTGCGGTAGTGTCTTTCAAGAGCGCCACTATAAGTAATACGGAACAGATAGCGGCCGTTTCCAAACGGATAAAGGAATTTATTGATAACAATCATCCAAACAGAATAATATTTGACTTTGGAGAAGTGAAGTTTTTCTCATCTCTGATGTTGGGGCTGCTTTTGGAGACCCGGTCTAGACTCCAGCCGCATAACGGTGAAGTCACGATTAGTAAGATAAATCCACAATTGCACAGGGTCTTCAAAATAACCAATCTTGATAAGGTTTTTAGATTTTTCCCGGATAAGCAAAGTGCCCTCGAGGCAATGAGTGTAGATTAACCGTCACTATAACTTTAGGTGAGATGTTATTGCTGCTTCGCGGCAATGCGTTTGATTAGAGAGGCCGAAGTTATGTATATTGCGATACAATTTTCGATTTTTATGGTCAATAAGCCGGGGGTGTTGGCACGGGTACTTGGTGAATTTGCACGGGCTAAGATTAATATTATAGCGATGACAATGATGGATTCTGTGGAGCATGGAGTTCTGCGGGTAGTTTTTGCTGCACCGAAAGGGGCAAAAGAGGCGCTGTCTAAACTCAATATGCGCTACAATGAGACGGAAGTTATGTGTGTGAATCTGGACAACAAGGCTGGAGCACTTGCAACGGTGGCGGAGAAACTGGCTAAGAACCACATAAATATTTCGTATGCATATTGTACTGCCGGTGCTAAGGGTGGCCGAACAACCGGTGTATTAAAAGTAGCCGACGTAAAAAAAGCAATGAAGGTTCTCCAGGAGAACCACAAAGAGGGTAGAAAGTCACAACCGGTTCTCAGACGTTCACGGTTTACGAGAAAATAGTTGTTACATATAAGGGCTATATGGGTCTGTAGAGGCAGAGCCATTCCTGTCATTTTGTACTTAACAATAAATAGCATAGAGGATTTTTGAATTTTGGATTATCTGTTTCATATAAAAGCGATTGACACAAAAGATGGTTGGCTGGTATAATGCATTTTGCAAAAGGGCCTTCACACGATATTATTTATTTAGATTAGGGGCCGTAGCTCAATTGGTTAGAGCGTCGGACTGTCGATCCGAAGGTTGTGAGTTCGAGTCTCATCGGCCTCGTTAGGTAATATCCCGTAGGTTAAGCACTTACGGGGTTTTTATTTGGGGTAAAATGCTTAAAAACATGCGGTGCGTCAAGACTCCTGCTGATTCCTTGACGTTTCTCTTTTCATTTATGTCTCATCTGCCCTATAATAGCTTCTCAAAAAATAGAGTTTAGATTGTGCTGTCGATAATGGGAAATTTGTAATCCTTGGAGGTTGTATGAGTCAGATAACAAGACGTTCCTTTCTCAAGCAGGCTGCCGGGGCTGCTTCTTCAGCAACTATTATTCCCTTTATGTCTTCAGGTTGGCTGAGTATCGCCAAAGCGGAGCGGAAAGAGTATTTTGAGTCTGAATTTGGGGTATCAGACAGTCTGTGCTGGAGGGTACTGGCAAAGGCTCTAAGTAGGGGAGGGGATTTTGCTGATTTGTATTTTGAGCATACGGTGAGCAATTGGGTAGCTCTTGAGGATGGAAAGGTAAATCGGGCTTACAGCAATATTGCTTTGGGTGTGGGTATTCGAACTGTAAAAGCAGACCAGGTTGGGTATGGATTCACACAGGAGTTGACTGAGGAATCCATGTTGGCTGCTGCGTCAACTGCCGCCACTATCGCTGATTCAAGCGCAAGCAAACCTGCGGGGCAATTTGTAAGGCTAAAGACTGATAATTACTACCCGCTTGAACGACTCTTAACTTCCATTCCCCTTGAATCCAAGCTTCCCCTTGTCCAATCTATAAACGACAAGTGTTTCAAGCTTTCTCCTCTGGTTATCAAGGTAAACGCGGGTTTTCATGACCAGCAGAAGCGAATCCTTGTAGTTACAAGCGAAGGTGTAAAGGCCAACGACCTAATTCCCAAGAATTATCTTTTTGCTCTTGTTGTAGCGGAAAAGGATGGAAGGCGAGAGAAGGCTTGGCAGGAAATAGGCGGTCGCCGAGATTTTTCATATTATACTTTTGAGATAGCTGGTTCTTTGGCACAGAAAGCTGTCAGTAATGCTATGATACTTTTTGATGCCGTTCAACCACCGGCAGGCCAAATGCCTGTAGTTCTAGGACCGGGATTGACAGGAGTTCTTCTCCACGAAGCAATTGGGCACGGAATGGAGGCTGACTTCAACAGAAAAGGGATTTCCACTTACGCCACTATGCTCGGCAGGAAAGTTGCCGAGCCATTTGTCTCCATTATTGATGATGGAACCAATCCTCAGCTCTTAGGTTCAATCAACGTAGATGATGAAGGTACTCTTGGCCAAAGAACCGTACTGGTGAGGAATGGAATTCTTCGCAGCTACATGCATGATAAGATATCTGCTAATTATTACAAGGTCAAGCCAACGGGCAATGGGCGACGCCAGAGCTATGAGCATTACGTTCTACCGCGAATGAGAAACACATATATGTTAGCAGGGCAAGCAAGTCCTGAGGATGTTATTAAGAGTGTGAAAAAAGGTATCTATGTGCAGGATATAAGTAATGGACAGGTGAAAATTGGCGAAGGTGACTTCGCATTTTATGTATCACAGGGAAAGATAATTGAAGATGGTAAGCTAACGGCACCTGTCAAAGATATAAATATTATGGGAAATGGCCCCAAGGTCTTACAGAATGTCACCATGGTTGCAAATGACCTTGGAATGGCCCAAACGGGAGCTTCGATATGCGGGAAAGATGGGCAAAGGGTCCCTGTAGGTTTCGGGCTGCCTACTACTTTGGTCAAATCGATGACTGTTGGAGGTGTGAAAGCGTAGGTAAGGGGCTATCAATATGAGCAAAGAATTATACGATTTAGCTGCCTGGTCACTAAAGACCGCAACGTCCGCTGGTGCAGACGAATGTCGGGTAAGAATACAGAGGACCCGGTTTGTAGAAATAAGCTATCGCGAGCGTAAGCCGGAAAGCGTAAAAGAAGCATCCGAGAGAAGTCTTACTATCGAGCTTTTCGTCAATCGTCGATATACGAGTCAAAGTACCTCAGATTTGCGTAAAGAAACTTTGAAGGACTTTATCTCAAATGCTGTTGCTGCAACAAAACTGTTGGCTGGAGACCCATATCGCTCTCTGCCCGACCCAAAGTACTATAAAGGCAGACCGAAGGTAGACCTGCAAATTGTTGACCCCGGGCATAAGCGGTTTTCACCTGAAAAGCGACATGCAATGGTAAAGGCCATCGAGCAGTCAAGCCTTACCAAAGGTTCAGAGAAAGTAATATCTGTGACTGCAAGCGAGTATGACGAGCATGTGGAATCTGTAGAGTTGAGTAGTAATGGATTTGAAGGCTGCCACGAGTCAACAGTGTATTGGGCTGGAGCGATGGTGACAGTACAAGACGAGGGAGACCGCCGACCAACCGGCTATCACTTTGTAGGCTCCGTCAGCAGAGACGGCTTGCCTTCAGAAAAAGAAATTGGTGAAGTTGCAGCACAGCGTGCGCTTGATTTGCTTGGTTCAAAAAAAATCGAGACCCAGACGCTGCCTGTCATAATAGAGAATCGAAACGTTCCAAGATTTCTCAGAGGTCTTCTTGCCGCTATGAACGGCAGGAACATACAGCAGAAGCAGTCTTTTCTCACGGATAAGAAAGGCCGGAAAATTGCAAGCGAGCATCTTACACTCATTGATGACCCTTTGGTCGTGGGCGGACTGGGCAGTAAATTATTTGATGGTGACGGATTCGCTGCGAAAAAGAGGGTTATGATTGAGTCAGGCGTGCTAAAAGAATTCTACATTGATTGGTACTACAGCAGGAAGCTCGGCTGTGAGCCGACAACAGCTGGAGATTCGAATCTGATTATCCCCCCGGGCAAAAGGTCGGTCAAAGAGATAATGGAGGACCTTGGCAGAGGTATTCTCATCACAGGATTTATTGGTGGTAACTCCAATTCGACTACGGGAGATGCATCGATTGGCATTACTGGAAAACTTTTTGACAAGGGTAAACCTGTTCAGGCAGTTGCGGAGATGAACGTTGCCGGAAATCATCTCGAATTTTGGCACAAGCTCTCCGAAGTTGCCAGTGACCCATGGATATATTCTTCGCAGCGAACTCCGAGTCTTGTTTTTACGGATATTGTTGTAGCGGGCGTTTAAAATTATTTTTGAGTCAGAAATCCTTTGGTTTTATAAAAAAACTAAAATTTTTAGTTTTTTTGGCTTGTTTAGAAAAAATTTTTGAGCACTTATCCTTCTCATTATCGGGTTTAAGCAGGGCAAATTGCCTAGTTTCGGGCAAGGCATTTTAACTCTTAGCTTGGAGTTTGGGGATAGGGGGGTAAAGATAAGAAGTTTTCAATTTTTTGGCGTTTTTGCCTGATTTAAGGAAGCGTTTTTTCCTGATGATGGTGACGTCCAGAAAAGCTAAAGGAGAACAGTGTACTCTGCCGATGCAAAATATTAGAGAGTGAGAAAATGTAATAAAAAAGGATTAGAAAAATAAACAAAAATTAGCAGAAAGGAAATTGAAAAGCGGAAAATAACATTGTGTTGTAGATTACCCCTGTGAGGCTGAAGGCAGGTATTTCAGACACATAATCAGATAAGATAAAGGAATATCCTGTTCATGGCATCGCAGGGGTTTCTTTTTAGATTTATTTTTCATCACAAGCAATGCAATCGGGCCAAGCAGCATAAGTATGGCGGTACTTTTGGATAATATGCTGATAAAAAACTATTTTTGTTGACCGATGGTTTTTTCAATTGCGAGGGCCACCATGTAGTCCGGCAGCTTATTCAGAGCAGGTTCGGCCTCGTAAGCGGATATAATGCTCTTATCCGGGAACGCTCCAACCTCTTCAATCAGCTCATCCACCAGCGGCTGCAGCCGCTGCTCGGTCATTTCGGACTTGTCCGACAAGTCGGATTCTGTTTTGAGGCGCACAGCTTCCAATAGCTGCTCAAATTCCTCCGTGCTGTCATACCAGTTAAGCTGCAA
>CAZOQJ010000031.1:0-21085 GCA_964581905.1 uncultured Pirellulales bacterium | reverse complement strand
AACCCTAAATGGCCGGTTCGTATGATGGCTCTTTATCTGCTGGCTAATACACCAGGCAACAAATTTAATAAAGTTCTGGATTGGGCAGCCAGATACGATTCAAATCAGTTTGTTCGTGATATGGCAATTGCCTTAGGCGCGACCAAAGCAAAAACCAAAGTAAAAGATACGCAACCAAGCAACAGGCCGGCATCAAACGAGCTTGAGATGCTATTACCTCCCGATATGCTATTACCTACTGAATAATAAAATCGGGGCTGACGGCTTTTCATTTTCCATACGAGTGTCCCAAAATTTATATTGTAATATTGGCATAATTTTGTAAGATTCCGGGGTTTATTAACAAGTTAAGATTTTTTGAAAGGGTTCGGCAAATGCCAGCTAAAGTGGACAAAGGAAAATGCAACGGCTGCAAATCGTGCGTGGAAGAATGCCCGAGTGAGGCAATCAAAATGGCTAACGACAAGGCAGAGGTCGATGCCGAGAGCTGCATCGAGTGCGGGGTTTGCGTGGATGCTTGTCCTGAAAAAGCAATTAGCATGGAATAATCAAAACTAAAAAGTTAAAAATAAAAAATTAAAATTGTGGAGTTGCCGCTTTGCGGCAACGAACTCCTTAATTTTGCGTTTTGACACTTAAATTTTGATTTTCGGTGGCTGGCCCCATCGTCTAGGTAGGTCTAGGACACCGGGTTTTCAACCCGGCAACAGGGGTTCGAATCCCCTTGGGGCTATTTTTTGCGGAGCAAAAAATAGAGCAGTTGAACAATAGAAAATAGATAGTGGAGAAAAAACCATAATGCTCAACTGCGGTCTAATGCTCAAATGTTCTCCTTTTCGAAAAGAGAGTGATAAAATTTGCGATTTTCGATTGCCGACTTGCGATTTGCGCCTGCAGTTCCGGCAATACTAAACGGCCATACCAGATACGGCCGTCTCAAAAACCATATTGCCATCAACAACCCCCTGAATGCTGGCGCTATATTTTCTGCCCTTTTTAAATTTTGTGATATGGCCGAGCAAATATAATCGTCGGCCCGGCTCGACAGTAGAACGGAACTTTGCTGAATCTATGCTTGTAAAGCCAATAAAGGTCGACTCTCCATAAACCTGTTTTACAAAAAAGCACAATAGTTGTGCTGCTGCCTCGACCATTATCACGGCTGGCATCAACGGCCGACCCGGAATATGACCGCGAATCCAAAACTCATTCTGCGTTACATCCTTATAACCCAGAACGAGATACTTTCGCTTGTCATACCAAAGAACACCATCAAGATGCTGCATCTCAAAGCGCTGGGGATTCTGCCTGCCGATAGCTTCTTTGTCGAAGACCGGCTCACCTGCCAAGTTTATTTGCGATAAATCAAACAATAAAGGTGGCGGCATAATCGACCTTGATATGCAAACTCCCGGTGCTGCTGTATTGTGTTTGGCCTCGCGTAATAAGGAAACAGCCTGCCCCTACGGCTGCAGGAGCATTACGCACAACACAATGCCAAAGCAGCGATTATGAGTCCTTGTGATAATTTAATCGGTTGATCTGATTTCAAGAATGCGGTTGCGAACGCTTTGAGCAGCTTGTTTAATCTTCTGCATTTCTTTGCGTACTCGTGTACCTGCTGCCTTATTCCCGCCGCTGGCTTTGTCGATATCAGACTCAATTTCAGCAACCAGTGCTTTGAGAGCTTCGTACTCTTGCATCAAAGTAAACCTCCTTATTTACGGTTAAAATTGCTTTTTTTCAGCTTAAAACCGCCAAAAACTTAACTGCCTGCCAACAGTTTGTCAAAGGAAATTGCTTTTTTTTGTAAAAAAACAGTATTTTTTTACCACAAAGGCACAAAAACACAAGTATTCGTCCAATTTTTATTCTTCTAAGTTTAGCACTTAGCAAGACTTATGGTTCTTTGCGGCTATCTTTGATTTCTCCTGCTACGAATGTAGTTTTTTAGTCAATTCTGCGACTCTTTGGCCACGGCGCACGCACTGCTTTTTCACTCTTTGGTCAGGTTTGCCGATAGAGACCGGCCCATAGTGGTCGCCCTGCGGGTCGCCGTGGACTATCATCCCGCTGATGAGCATCGCTTCGATTATGCCCATAATAGTAGTTTCATTACCACCGCCGATATTCGCCGCACTTGAAAAAGCCGCTCCAACTTTGCCGTCGAGCCGGCCGTGGAAACCGACCGCATCATCGAACAACTGCTTGAGCGGCCCAGCCATATGCCCGTAATAAGTAGGCGAGCCGACGACTATCGCATCAAACGTGAGTAAATCATCTGCTTTTACCTTATCAACAGATTTACATTCTGTCTTCAAGCCCGATTCATTCATCGATTTAGCGATAATCTCCGCCATCTCTTTGGTATTACCGCTTCTCGAATAATAAATAACTATCCCTTTCGCCATCTTTAGCCCTTTCTATTTCACTTGCAATTTTCCAATATAGATAATTATCCCTTATTTCCTTTCTCACGCCTCTCGATCACATTAGCATACTGTTCTATCTCAGTTGAATTTTTTACTTTCACAATAGGCTCGGCTGATTCATCTTGATTAGGTCGAACTCTTACGATTATCGCAAATGGTCTTTTTTTCGAATAATGATAGATTTGTTTCCATTTGTGAGCCAAATAACGAGCTGCACCTGATGTTCCCCATTCACCAACTCCAGCACATACAAACCAAACTCGCTTTGGAAACTGTGCAGGGTGAAGTTTCAAAACAAGACCATAGTCAAAACCTTGCTCTCGGCGTAAAACGATTCTTCCTGACTTCTTAGATACAAAATTATTTTGATTATCGAATCTAACAAACTCATTTCCTTTGTTTTCAATAACGTCTTTAGTTTTATAATTTGGTAAGGGACCACCAAAAGAAATGAACGATATATCTACCCGTCCCCTTAACTCATAATCGGAAGATAACATTGGTGCTCGTTTTGATTCAGCACCTATAACTTCTGCGAGATACTTGGCAGCTCTAACTTCACAACTGTTTACTGGCCTATCAATTGAGAAACCTGCTCCGCAACTTTCTTCTCCAGGTTTCACGTAGGGATGAGTCACCACATTTCCTTGCTCGTTCTTAACTGCCCTAAGGCCAAGCTGGGCATACACAAGATGAAAATCTGATCCTTTCAAAACATCTTTTCCAAACAATTGCCTAAATTTATGACGGTTCCATAGAAAGAAAACTTTCTTGCCGATTGCAACTATTACAAGTGTTATTATCCCCGCTATTACCCCGCCAAGAACATTAAACCCTATATTTTTTATACAAATGTTCATTACCTGATACCCCAAATGTAGTAAGTAGCCAATAGTTTCTGTTCCCATTTTAATGGTTTTTCTCTGTGCTTCTCTATGGCTAATTTGTTGTGTTTGTCATTGCGAGCGCAGCGAAGCAATCTCATAACTAAATAGTGATATTGCCATAGTTACCTCTGTAGCTTCGCAATGACAATTTACTTTTCTTTTTTCCTTAACGGTTCTGTTTCAACGCTGAAGCCCCCGGGGATTTTGAACTCAAAGACCTTTTGGTTTATTTTTTGATTAACCTTTGGCTTTAAGAATTCTATTTCGTAAATATCCTCTTCGGTGGAAGTGGCAATTATTTTCATCGGCAGATAAAGTCTTTCGTCAATCCAAAAATCGATGGAAGTGTAGTCATCCTTATAAACTGAATCCGACTTAACCTTCAAATGCAACTGAATAAAATCCTCCGCCTTGCCCCCCTGCTGCTCAGCTATCTTTATCTCAAACTCCTTTTTAAGGTCCTGGACTTTGCTAAAACCAATGATTGGAAAATTTCTGCTGACTAAATCAAAGGCGTCCACGGGTTTATTCGGCTCAGCCAACTCGTAACGTTTAACCGCCTTGATTTGATAGTCGATATGCGTAAGCCAAATGCCGTCGAATATGTAATGCTCGATGTATTTCTGCTGTTTTTCATCGTCCTGTTTGAGCGTTTGAAAATTTATCCTCAGCCGGGACCTTTTGTCATTCTTTACATAATACAACACGCCTTTTCTAACAGTCTCCGATTCCAATAACGGCTGGCTGAACTTGTACTGGATCTGCGCCTCGTAAGATTGAAGCTCTTTTGTTTTTTTGCTTAATTGTTCGAGGATTACCTCAATGCTATTTGCATCCTTTTCCGACTGCTGTATGTCCAAATGATTAGTGCTTGCACAGGCCCAACAAACTTCCACTGTGCCTAAAAACAGAAGGAAAACTTTTATTATTATCTTTTTATTCATTGGTTATTAATGCCCTTATTCTGACTTCTGTCTTCTGATTTCTTTTCTATAATTTGAAGTATCTGGCTGATGTTTTCAACACAAAAATCAGCGTGCTCGGTAAAATCCGGAACCTGGTTGTTATTATTCAGTAGAACAGCGACAGCACCAGCTGATTTTGCACAGAGCAAATCGAAAAGATAATCGCCAACCAGCAGCGTTTCCTGTGGCTTTACACCGAATTGCTCACATATCCGCAACACACCAAATGAATCAGGCTTTACCGGGCCTTCATCTCTTCCTACAACAGCATCAAATTTCAAGCCGTGTTTATCTGCGATGGCAAACGCATTTTCGCGTTTGTTCCGCGTCAATATCCCAATGTAAATACCATCTTTGCGAAGTGCATTGAGCGTTTCTCTCGCACCAGAATTAAGTTTGGATTCTATTACTGCCTTTCTCTCATGAGAATGCAGAATTTTCTCTACGTTTTTACGCTGCTCCGGCGACATTTTCTGCATCGACTCCAGAACCGGCCCGGAATTCCTGCCCAGCCCCATCTCTTCACGAATGGCACCGAAATCAAAATATGGCTGGGTTATCGTGCCATCCAAGTCAAATATCACAGCTTTAATTGACATTTTTCGTGTCTCGTCGCTTCCGCCTTCGCTGAAGCTACGGCGGACAAGCGTGACTCGTTGCTCGTCCGGGGCACGAGTCACAGGTCACGCTTTGTGTTTTTTGCGGAGCAACTCGATAAAGTATCGCCCCGCCTGGCTTAAAATCTTACCCTTGCGAACGACTATACCGGTCGGCCTGACAAATTTTTCATTCGAGAATGGAATCGCCTTTATTGTCCCGGTGCTGACTTCCTGAAGTAACGTCGCCTCAGGCAGTATACATATGCCTGCATTTATTTCTACTGCTCGCTTGGTAGTTTCGACATTATCGAATTCCATCACCGGCTGAACCATAATGTTATAACGCTCTAAAATTCCATCTATCCATACGCGCGTTGGTAAATTTTTCTCAAAAGCAATGAATTTTTCAAATTGCAATTGATGTATATCCACCCGTGACTGGCTGGATAACGGGTGCTTCGGGCTGCAGGCCAAAACGAGCGGCTCTGCTTCAAAATCGTACACATCCAGCCGCTTGTCTCTCTTGGGAACAGCCACAAGGCCGACATCGATATCGCCAGCTAAAACCAATTCATAAATCTTGACGGCGCTAAAGTATTCGATATGGACATTCACATCCGGATAGCTGACCATAAATTTTTTAACATAATCCGGCAGAGTGTGCATACCGATGCTGTAAATGGCTGCAACATTTATTCTGCTACCAGCGGAGGCATTCAAGGCATTTAATTCGCTTTTTAGTTGTTCATATCTATCGAGCATATCCTTGGAGGCCTTGTAAAGTAACTGACCTGCGGTTGTAAGTTCAATTGGGCGTTTCTTGCGGTCGATTAGCTGACACTTGTGAGCAAGCTCTAACTGCGCGAGCTGCTGGGATATTGCCGATTGACTTAGAAGATGCTTTTCGGCGGTTTTTGAAAAACTTCGCAAATCTGCTAAATCGCAGAATATTTTTAGCGTTTCTATATGCATTATAAGCTATCCTGATATATCATATTACTTTTAATCTCTTGTGCTCTACTACCAAGATATGTTATTTTATCAAATTGTCCTTATCAATACAATTATGTAATTTTGTTATTAGTCCTGCTTATTGAAGCAGTCTTGCAAAAGTGAATTATTTAACTTTTTTTTTGGAGGTTACTCAAGTGGCAGTAAATACAACTATTCAGGCCGTTTACGAGCAGGTCTTGAAACGCAACCCGGGCGAGACAGAGTTCCAACAGGCCGTAAAAGAGGTTTTGGACTCTCTGGGGCCGGTGCTGGCAAAACACCCAGAGTATGTCGATGCCAAAATCCTCGACAGAATTGTCGAGCCGGAAAGGCAGATAATGTTTCGGGTGCCCTGGCAGGATGATAAAGGCAACATTCATGTCAACCGCGGATTTCGATTTGAATTTAACAGCGCAATCGGCCCATACAAAGGTGGGTTGAGATTTCACCCCACTGTCAACGCTAGTATCCTAAAATTCCTCGGATTTGAGCAGGTATTCAAAAACGCTCTTACTACTCTTCCGATGGGCGGTAGCAAAGGCGGGTCAGATTTTGACCCCAAGGGCAAGAACGATAATGAAGTTATGCGTTTTTGCCAGAGCTTCATGACTGAGCTTTTCCGCTATATTGGGCCTGATACGGACGTACCAGCAGGTGATATTGGCGTCGGTGGGCGCGAAATCGGCTACCTGTTCGGCCAATACAAACGCCTTCGTAACGAGTTTACCGGCGTCTTCACCGGCAAAGGACTCAATTGGGGCGGCTCACTCATTCGTCCGGAAGCAACCGGATATGGCTGTGTGTACTTCGCTGATGAGATGCTAAAGACCCGTGGCGAAAACTTTGAGGGTAAGGTTTGCACTGTCTCCGGCTCCGGAAATGCGGCGCAGTACACGGTAGAAAAACTCAACCAGCTTGGTGCGAAGGTCGTTAGTCTATCCGACTCCAATGGTACAATCCACGACCCTGATGGTATTGATGATGAGAAACTTGCCTTCGTACTTGAGCTAAAGAACATCCGACGTGGTCGTATTAAAGAATACGCTGAGAAATTCGGCGCTGAATACTCCGAAGGCAAGCGGCCCTGGGGTATAAAATGTGATTGTGCCTTTCCAAGTGCAACACAGAACGAAATCGATGAAAATGACGCTAAAACACTTCTGAAGAATGGATGTAAACTCGTTGCAGAAGGAGCCAACATGCCAAGTACACCAGAGGCCGTTGAACAATACATCTCCAGTAAAATTCTCTATGGCCCTGCCAAGGCCGCAAATGCCGGCGGCGTCGCTACTTCCGGCTTGGAGATGTCGCAGAACTCAATGCGTCTTTCCTGGACACGTGAGGAGGTCGATGAGCGGCTTCACAGTATTATGATTGCCATCCACAAGCAGTGTTTCGATGCGGCCAAAGAATATGGTCAATCCGGCAATCTATTGATGGGTGCGAACATTGCTGGTTTTGTTAAAGTAGCTGACGCAATGCTCGACCAAGGGCTCATATAGGAGTTAGTGTAACTATGCGATATGAAAGGGCAACTCTTGACTAGGTTGCCCTTTTTTGGTTTGTTTATTTGGCTTCAAGGATATGGGTATATATATGACGCAGAAAGGGGGATTGTACAGTGACGTGGGCAAGCACGGGTCTTGACGGACTTGACGAAATATTATCCGGATTATGCAAGGGTGATAATGTAGTTTGGCAGGTGGACCGCATCGAAGATTTCAAAAGCTTCGTTGAGCCGTATGTCAACAGGGCGCTACAGCAAGACCGAAAGGTTGTTTATATGAGGTTCGCCAACCATGAACCGCTGGTGAACTCCGACCTGAATGTTGTCGTTCATCAGTTAGACGCAAACAGCGGCTTTGAGGGCTTTTCATCTGAAGTGCACAATATAATTACGGAGGAGGGCAAGCAGGCCTATTATGTGTTCGACTCTCTCTCGGAACTGCTCAACGCCTGGGCGACGGATTTGATGATAGGCAACTTCTTTCGAATCACCTGCCCTTATCTTTTTGAGCTGGATACCATCGCTTATTTTGCTCTGCTGCGGAACAATCACTCTTACAGAACAATAGCCCGCATCCGTGAGACAACGCAGATACTTCTGGACCTTTACAACTTCGAAGGCAATTTTCACGTTCATCCGCTGAAGGTCTGGAGGCGCTATTCACCCACGATGTTTTTGCCTCACATTCAAAAAGGCGAGCAGTTTGTCCCGATTACAACGAGCGTCGATGCGGCACGCGTGATTTCATATATCTCGCGCAAAGGGCTGGAGCCGGCGCAGAGAGTGTTGGACTACTGGGACCGGATTTTCCTGGGGGCGGAAGAGTTATCAAAAAATCAAAATGCATCGCATCAGCAGAAGCAGCATGCTGCTGAACAACTATGCAGGATAATGATTGGCAGAGAACAGCGTATGCTTGGCCTTGCACACCAGCACTTCTCTCTGGATGACCTGCTTGATATCCAAAAGCGAATGATTGGAACAGGATTTATAGGCGGCAAGGCCGTAGGCATGCTGCTTGCCAATAAGATTGTTTCCAGCGACGAGTCTCTTGGCTTAAGAGGTCATCTTGAGCCACACGACTCATTTTACGTGGGCTCTGACGTTTTCTATACATACCTTGTGGAAAACGGCTGGTGGAACCTGCGAATGGAACAGAAAACACCAGGGGGATATTTTACCGTTGCAACTGAACTGAAGGAAAAACTCCTGAGCGGCAAGTTTCCCGACCAGGTGCGTGAGCAGCTTCAGGAGATGATAGAGTATTTTGGACAGTCGCCCATCATCGTGCGTTCAAGCAGTCTACTGGAAGATGCTTTTGGTAATGCCTTTGCCGGCAAATATGTCAGTCTTTTCTGCGTTAACAGTGGGAGTCCTGAAGAAAGATACGCTAACTTTGAAGAGGCGGTTCGGAAAGTCTATGCCAGTATGATGGGCGAAGATGCCCTTACATATCGTTTGCAAAGAGGTCTGGACAAGGAAGATGAGCAGATGGCCCTGCTTGTGCAGCGTGTCTCGGGTTCATACCGCAACGGTTATTTCTTCCCGGACCTTGCAGGTGTGGGCATTTCACACAATACGTTCGTCTGGAATCCGGAGCTCGACCCAAAAGCAGGGATGGTGAGGTTGGTACTCGGGCTTGGAACCAGGGCAGTTAATCGAGTGGAAGACGATTACCCTCGAATAGTAGCTCTGGATGAACCAATGCTCAGGCCTGTTGCAGGGATGGACGACATCCGAAAGTTCTCTCAACATAGAGTTGATTTACTTGATATGGAGAACAATGTTTTAGTGACGCTGCCTGTCGAACAGCTGCTGAGCAACAAACTGGACATCAAGCTTGACTTTATAGCAGTAAGAGATGCACAGCTGGCCAGAATAGCCAAGCAGGCAGGAAAAGGAGCACGAGACTATTGGGTTTTAACTTTCGAGAAGTTACTTCGCGAAACGTGCTTTGTAGAACATATGCATAAAATCCTCAAGAAGCTCGAAGAGACATATCAGTATCCTGTTGATGTGGAATTTACAGCCAATTTCACTGCTGACGACAGGCTTATAATCAACCTTTTGCAGTGCCGGCCACTGCAGATAAAGGGCTTGCAGCCGCAAGTTAAAATACCCGAGCGCATTGAACCGGACAAGGTACTGTTTAGTACAGAAGGGTACTTCATGGGCGGCAGTATCTCGCAGGATATAACAAAGCTTGTCTATGTGGACCCGAAGGCCTATTTGGAGCTGTCTCTTTCACAAAAATATGACATCGCACGTCTTATAGGAAAAATGAACAGACAGATACAGGACAGAACCTCTGAGCCGGCGATATTCTTTGGGCCAGGCCGCTGGGGTACCTCAACACCTAGTCTGGGTGTACCGGTTAGTTTTCACGAGATTAACAATGTAACGGTTCTTGCAGAAGTCGGGTATGAAGGTGGTAATCTTATGCCGGAGCTTTCCTTCGGAACCCATTTCTTCCAAGATTTGGTGGAAAGCGATATATTCTACGTTGCTATTTTCCCGGATAAACCTGCTGTTGTTTTTAACAAAGACCGTCTTTTGTCGATGCCGAACACATTGATGCAGCTTATACCTGAAGCGGAAAAGTATGCTGATGCGGTGTATGCACACACATTCAATGCGGGTGAGCTGAGAATCATCTGTGATATGGTTTCTCAGCGGCTGGTTTGTTTCTTCAATTAGAAAAGGGTTGTTTTACGCTTGCTTGGGTAGTGAGATTGCCTTATAATCTGTCGCGATGGTAGAGAAAACCGACATAAGTAAGGTCATAAGCCAACATGCGGAGATGGAAAAGTTCTTCACCGGCGGTTTTGCCGTCAAAGGCAAAAGTACTCAGCCTGAACAACAACAAAAAGCCAATAGTGCGGACGCAGTAGAAGCAGCTAAAGAGCTTGAAAAAATCGCTGAAGAAGTTAAGCGCTGCCGAAAATGCCCCTTAGGGTCTTCGCGGACAAATGCCGTGCCGGGTGAGGGCAATCCGAACGCCCGCATAATGTTTGTTGGAGAAGCACCTGGGGCCGATGAAGATGCTCAAGGCCGACCCTTCGTCGGAAGAGCAGGTCAGCTGCTGGATAAGGTAATCGCAGCTTGTGGGCTAAAACGAAGCGATGTCTTTATCGGCAATATCCTCAAGTGCCGCCCTCCGGAAAACCGTGACCCAGCGGCCGAGGAGATAATAAGCTGCCTGCCGTATCTGCAAAGACAGATTGAGATTATAAATCCGGAGATTATCGTCGCTCTGGGTGCCCACGCCGCCAGGACTTTATTAAACACTAATAAGCCAATCGGGCAATTGCGTGGCCAATTCCACGAATATTACGCCGGCCTCGACAGGCCACCTATAAAACTAATGGCCACATATCATACGGCCTATTTATTGCGAAGCTACACGCCAGAGAACCGACAAAGGGTATGGGAGGATATGAAAAAGGTCCTCGCCGAACTCGGCCTGCCTATCCCTGAACATGGCAAAAAATAATCAATTTCACTGCGAAAACGCATTTTTCAAAAAATAATTCACTTGCAAGACACATCTGAAAGCGCATCATCCCAGCGAAGCCTATGCTCTTCGGTTAAAAACAGTAAATTCCTGCAAAAAATAAAAATAATGGGGATTTTTTCGGACTTTTTCTAAGAATTCTCTTGACATAATCAAGATTTCAGTATAGCCTTCGACACACTGGTACTTAAACACATGAAGAAAAGGACGTTTCTTCAACGTTGCACAAGCGTGCACAAAGAGTATGTTGTGTTGCACGTGTGTAATTAACATTCTAAATCCTTCAAGGAGGTGTAAGGATGATGAACAAATTAATAACTATTGCCTGTTTAGCTGTAACCCTGGCGATAGGTTCAATAGCATCAGCACATGATGTGGTCATTCCACCCTGGCGTGGTAGTTCTGGTAGCACCTACCAGATGTGGGAATTCAATTCGGATGTTCACGATCCCGCACCCGATGTTGTCAGCAATCTCTATGGTACCCCTCAATTGAGGGTAACTTCAAACGGAGACTGGATAAACCCACCGGGAGCATGGGCCTTGGGTGAAATAGATGTCCTGATTCCCAATTCGGACGTGCTTAATCCAGAGAAGTGGATCCGAATCCAGTTAACGTGGCAACCAGCAGATAATGACCCCTTCCTACATGGTGACCCATTCATCGCTGTTGGATCATTTGACAGTATGATAATGTCTCGCTATGACGACTACCAAGCCGTGTCCGGCTGGATACACTCGACATACGACATTACTATCTGGCCGAACCCCTACGAAGAGTGGATTGCCATTAAAGGTGATATAACAGTCGATGAGCTGGTGATTGATACCTATTGTATTCCTGAGCCGGCGACGATTTGTCTGCTTGGTTTAGGCACATTGACTCTGTTGAGAAAACGCAGGGTTTAAGCTAAAAGTTTTGATTACAAGCTACAAGCCGGGCTGCGGATTGTTCCGCAGCCCTCTTTTTATTACCACCACCTAATTAAAGCTGCGCCGGCCAAGCTTCTATTGCAACATCAGACAAATCATCGTAATCATCATAAGCACGATTGGCCCATTATCCTTCGACTACGCTCAGTCCCAGGGACTCCTAACGGAGGTTAAGGTGAGCGAAGTCGAAACTTAATGACTACGAAAGTAAAGCCAGAGATTTTTCATGGGATTCAATTCAGATGAATACGCAGGTAAAGGTATAATCGTAAGGTTTTCAGGAATCCTCAAACCTTTTGACTTATGAAAACCAGCTTGACCCCCAACTGAAATGGTATAAACATTTTCAGCCCAAAACTGCCTATTTCAGCGAAAAAATGAAAATTATTGGAGATTTTTTCGGACTTTTCTAATAATTCTCTTGACGTAATCAGAATTTCAGGACAATGTTAATATACTGGTACTTAAAGCACAAAAGAAAAGGGTGTTTCTTCAACGTTGTACATGCGTTCACAAAGGAAGTGCTGTGTGTGTGCAATTAACATTCAGAATCCTTACAGGGAGGTGCAAAGGATGATGAACAAATTAATAATTACTGCGTGTTTGGCTGTAACCTCAGCGATAGGTCCAATAGCGTCAGCTCATGACCTTAATCCTCCAGAGTGGGAAGAGAGTCCAAATACCACCTATCAAATATGGGAATTCTCAACACCAGATACCATACTCCTTCCCGATGATTTCGACAATCCCTATGGCGACCCTAATTTGAGGATAATTCCATTTGGCAATAGCGGCTGGGTCCCAGACCCGGGAGCCTGGGCTTTGGGTGAAATAGATATCCGGATTCCCAATTTGAATAAGCCTAACGAATATAAGATAATCCAGATTCAGTTGACATGGCAGAAGGCATATAATGACGATTTCCTGCTAAGTGAACCGCTCATTGGTATCACTGCGACTCCGCTACCTAATAATACACAGATAGGTTCTCGGAGTGATAACTATCAGGTCGTACCCGGCTGGATACATTCGACATACAACATTCTTATTTCGCCGAATCCTTTTGAAGAGTGGATTGCCATTAAAGGCGATATCCTGATTGACCAGTTGGTAATTGACACAATATGTACTCCTGAGCCGGCGACGATTTGTCTGCTTGGATTAGGCACACTAACTCTATTGAGAAAACGCAGGGTTTAAGCCAAGAAACTAAAGGAGTCTGGTGCTACAAGCTCACAGGGCTGTGGACTCTTTCACAGCCCTCTTTTATATAGCACAAGCGCTCGAAGGTCAGAACATGTAAAGGTTACAAAATTTACAGCCTTTTTGCTTCATAGCCAAGAACCCTGGATGAAGCTGCGAATTTCATAACCTCTTTTATTTCCAAATGTTATCGTCCAATGATTAGCTGATTGCCTGCTTACATATCAAAACTAAAAATGTTCCAAAATGAAACTGCATTGACAAAATTAACATGGTGTATATAATTGGGTTATAATAGCCCGTTCTGGCAGTGGAGTGAACATTATGAAGCGAAGTAGAATAAGTAGAATTATGGAGATTTTAACTACGTTACAAACAGGGAAAAGCTATACTGTCAGCGACCTGTCAAAAATGTTTGGAATAAGCCGTCGGACGATTTTCCGCGACCTAAAAGAGCTGCAGGCTACGGGTGTGCCATACCATTATGATACAAATATTGACGGTTATGTTATAGAGCCTGAATACTTTCTGCCACCCGTAGATTTGAACCCGCAGGAGGCAGTAAGCCTGCTTCTATTGGCCCATAAGTTAAGCAAAGAAATTCAGCTGCCTTTTAAAAGTTCGGCTCTGCTGGCCGCTTCAAAGATAGAAAACAATCTGCCAACCGACGTCAGACAATTTTGCAATGCAGCCCTGCGAAATATCTCTGTAAAAACTGAGTATCAGGAAAAAAAGGGTCTTCTCGACCAAGTATTCAGGCAGCTGCTGAGGGCTATCCTGAAGAAGCGAATCGTGAACATTTGTTATTATTTGCCTCATGAACAGAAGAACATAGTAACTGATTTGCGTCCTTATCATTTGATATATAATGAACACACCTGGTACGTGCTCGGCAAATCAAGTCTTTACGAAGAAGTACGCCCTTTTAGGCTTAACCATATCAAAGAGTTGAACACGCTGGATAAATGCTTCATCAAGGACGAGAGATTTGACGTATCTGAGTATCTCGGCCGGGCCTGGGCAATGATACCGGAGGGCAGACTATATAACGTCAAGCTCAGGTTTCTTCCAGAAATTGCCCATAGTGTCGCCGAGGTTCAATGGCACAGTACACAAAAAGTTACTTTTGAAAACGATGGCTGTGCAATCATTCAATTCCGCGTTGACGGGCTTAATGAGATAATCTGGTGGATTCTGAGCTATGGTGACCAGGTACAGGTTCTTGCGCCAAGAGTTCTGCGGCAGAAAATTGTTGAAATAGCCCAAAATGCTATCAAGCAAAATGAGCTGGTATTGCCTACTTAATGGTACCGTATACCGTTCAGTGGAAGCTGCGAATTCTTGTGGTACACAGCCATATATAAGGGTCGAGGAAATACAACATACCAATTTCGCTTACTGCAAATAATAGCTGCGATTATGTTATAAGTGCTTTCATTCACAATTGTTATGGAGGAAAATTAACTCATCAAAATTTAAATTCTATCGAAAATTTGCGAAGCTACGGATTTAGAAGACTTCCATGGTTTTTGGCCAAATACGAACACAATAGCTGCCCTTTAAATGGACAGAGCCAGCTTATCAGGAGAACTAGTTAGTTGCAATTACTCAGCAATTCTTGTATAATTTATAATGATGACAAAGCAATTTGACCGATATTAATTGCTAATTAACGCTTATTTCACCTTTTTTGCGATTATTGAGGGTCGCTTTGGAGTGAAGCCCAGGTGTCATTACTAAGCGTACATCCTAATAACTATGCGACTCGCGTAAATATTGCGGCTAAGGTTTTTGGCCAATATGGAGATTTTATTCACACTGTTATTCGCTGCAAGGTTAGAAATGAGGCCATGGTAGACGATTTATTTCAGGATTTCTTCCTTTCCATCGTCTCTAAGCCTCCACCACCCTCTCTCCGAAATATCAAAGGCTATCTCTATAGAGCATTAATTCATGACATAATCGATGCAGTGCGCTGTATGGAAAGGTACGAAGGCCACATTCGCAAATATGGCAATAAACTGAATTGTTCTATCAACAAAAATGGTTTTGAAGACGCCTTGATAGAAAAGGAAGAACTTGATAGACTGTTTGCACTTATTAGGGAAAGATTACCGGAGAGCGAATCAGAGGCTATTGCCTTACGGTACAGGGACAGCCATAGTATCAAAGAGGTCGCAAAGAAAATGGGTGTTGAAAAGAGGACTGTCAGCAGTTATATTTCTGTAGGATTGAAAAAAATCCGTCAACTATTAACGATAAAGTGAGGTATTTGAAATGATTGCTCCCAATCCCAAGCTGCT
The DNA here is from genome assembly GCA_964581905.1 of uncultured Pirellulales bacterium. Taxonomy (GTDB): domain Bacteria; phylum Planctomycetota; class Phycisphaerae; order Sedimentisphaerales; family Anaerobacaceae; genus CAZBWE01. The sequence continues at coordinate 5,750 of CAZOQJ010000031.1, read as the reverse complement.
TTGCAATCTGGCTGAATCATACTACTATGATTTTCTCTGCAAAGAAAATATAGAACCTATTCCAGAACCTATCGTTAATCATATCATGCACTGCGCTACATGTCAGGAGCAGGTAAACCGGCTCCGGGCAGTATTATCAGAACCCGAAGAGTACCAGGAAGCTGTTCAAAAAGAAGTCTGCGATGCTGTAACTGAGATGCTGAAACTTCAGTTTGCTTACATCGGCAAGCCTGTAACTTGCGATATCGTAAAGCCTTTCCTGCCGAGTTTGTTAGACACGGCCATAAAAATTAGAATACCAACGCCTATAACAGCACATATAGACAATTGCCAAAAATGCTCTGAAGATTTAGAGACGCTCCGGGAGCTAAATCTTAGCCACAAACAGTTATACCGGCTAAGCCAGCTATTTGCAGAGAAACCCAGTGGCAGTAATATTAACTGCGCAGAAGCCCAAAGTGCTGTTCCATCGGTTGTATCACTGGTTTTTGACAAAACCAACGCAATAATTCTAAAACATTTGTGCATTTGTCCTGATTGCAGGGGGCTGTTATATCAACGTCGGGAAATGGCCCTCAGAGGACTACGTAAAACCGACCTTATGAAAAGCAAATTCCCATGCGAGAAAGTCTCGGCAAGAGATTTTTTTGATTACGTCGTGCCGTACGGACTTAACCTTGCAAAAGACCAGTATGCCAAATTCCGAGACTCTCTTACCTCGCATTTGCGCACCTGCCCATCATGTCTGGCTAAAATGCAACAGTTGCACGACATAGTGTACGGAATCGCTGAACAAATTGAATCTGAAGTTGTTACAACATACTACATAGATGAATCTGCCAAAGCTAAAACACCTGTCGAATCTAACGACCTTTATGCCGGTTTTCCGATAAGGGTAGAAATGACGAATCGCGAAGGTAAAGTAGAGACCGAGGAAACAACTGCAACCGTCAGTTTCAGCGCTGCCCTGAAGCAGAAAGTCTCAGTAAAGAAACTAAAACCTTTGCTCAAAACTGCTATCCCGGTCGCGGCAGTTATATTGATAGGGTTTGCACTACTTCTAAACATACCAACTGCCAAAGCAGTTACTATAGATGAGATTTATAAAGCCATTGAGAAGGTTAAAAATGTCTATATCGCAAAGTTTGCCCCTGACAAAGCAGGACCTATACAAGAGAAGTGGGCGTCACGAGCATTAAATATCTATATGACCAAAACTGCGGAACAATGCGTCTTGTGGGATATTACTGATGGTGTAACAAAGATAAAGCATCTGGATACCGAGGCAGTCGAAACAGCCCGGTTATCCACTGAGAATATTGTTAACGTCGAAGGAAAAATAAGCGGTTCTCTGGGTTTAACGCCATTTTACGATGTAAAAGCAATCCCTGAAGAAGCAGTATGGAGCAGGGTAAACGAGGACGACTTAGAAGCTGTCACCCAGGGTACTGAAGTATATGACCTGGTATGGGCCGAAAAAATTTACGAAGGTAACTCCATACTCAGGAAGCTACGGTTTTTCGTAGACCCGGAAACAATCCTTCCACAGAGGGTCAGTTTCTATCAAAAGTTAAACACCGACAATGAATACATCTTAAAATCGGAAAAGGTAGTTGAATATCTGAACGACAACGAAATGCGGAAAGTTATCGAAGATATGTCTTTTTAAGACAGCACCACTTCACTCAGGCAACCACAAGGGGCTCTGGTTCTTATAGCTGCCGTCTTCCATTTTCTCAACGAGCAAGTAGTCCGCTTTTTTACGACGCACATGGCCATCTGTGAATCCAATGTTGACTGTTTTATTCGGATGGCGGCCCTCTATGACATCCTGCTCCTGGCCAGGCAATAAATCCTTATCTTTATTAATTTTAAGCCCGGGAATATAAGCGGTGTCTTCTATTGGGTCACTATCGAGAACAACGGGAGGCTCCTCCGTTACATTCCACCAGCTTATCATACTGTAGCCGCTATCAACAATAAGCAGAGCCATATCTGGTTTTGTTATCTCGCTGGTATTCAGAGACATTCCTACAAATTCCTCCCTGTAAGGTTGTCTATCAACAGAACTTTTGCATACAGACCGGTTCACACCATAATTGCCGCAGAGGACATTATTCTTAAGCATATAATCACTTAGGCATTTGGAGGGACATCGGACTACTGTTCTTTTACTACGGTCGGACTTTCTGTAGAACCCTTCTATGAAGTTAAACCACCACCATCCCAGCATATCATATTGCATATACCCAGGATAGCCACCTGGGGGTTCAATAGGATTGTTATTAGCATCACAACATTTATCGTAAAAACCATAAGGCAACGTCCCGTTTTGGGTCTCGTACATAAGCAAACCAAATGTCAGATGCTTTATATTCGAGCTACAAGAAACGGCTTTAGAGTGTTGCTGGACACTCCTCATAGCTGGCAATAATACAGCTACCAAAAGGGCAATTATGGCAATGACTACGAGCAATTCGACCACCGTAAAAGAGAACCGTTTCACAATCGCGTATTCTACTGGTGTTTTTACGATAAGTCAATATATGTATCTATCAGCAAAAAACAGGCAGGACTCCCTCTATTCCTACCTGCTCTGATTACCTCAATCATAAGGCACACATGCCCTCATATAATAACTCGTCCATTCACCTGTTACCATACAAGCAAACAGGTCATAAGGGTCTTCTATACAGGCAATTTCTCTGTATCTAACCATTCTGGAGGTGCTGCAGCTGCCGCTTTCGTCAGATCTACAGCCAAACCTCAAGAGGTACTGCTGATAGTAACCCCAGCATGTTTGACAAGCGTAGGTACAGTTCACTACATAGGCGCTCTGAAGACGTCTGCTGCAGGTATAACCTGCAGCACCGATTATGCTGGCAAGCTGTGGTTCGGCAATGTCCGAAATGTCACCTCGCAATCGAATAGGCCGGTTGGAAATCAAAAGAGCTGTGCCTTCGGTCCAATCCATTCCAAAGAAGTTAATATCAGTGCGATAGTAGAATTTATTACTGGCCAGGTCTATGCTCCAGACATACTTATCATCGATTGTATCAAGAACAACAAAATGCTTTTTGCCGGGAATATGCAGTATTACCTCGCAGTTGTTTAGACTCTTAAGAGTTTGAATATCAATCTTGACAGCACGACAATAAAGCCCCATCTGCCGCACGAATCGCTTCATTGAATAAAAGCTTGTCTGTTGGTTCAGCCCATTTACAAGCTGAGCAAGCTGTCGGTCGGTAACATCTTTACCTAACTGTGAAATGGCGTATTTTAATGCTGCTGTTGCACAGTTTTGGGTGTGCGAGCCTTCGTTCGCCGCAAATGCCAATCTGTCAGCTAATAGCCGGTCCGTATTAATTGTATTCGAGTGGCGATACACTGCAGATTTGTCGCTAACAGAAGAAAAATACTCTATTAGTGCATCACTTTCATAGCTGACATCGAAATTGTAACCCTCAGGAACATTGGCATCTATATTGGTAATATTCCATATATCGCGGGCCAATAATCTATTCGACCCAGCTTCGTATCGTTCTATCAAAATGATTGTAGGAACCCAGCTGCCTGATATCAATTGGTAATCAGAGTACTGTTTGGAGGTAACCGTACTGCCCCGGCCATTTATTAGACAGGACAATACAGCATAATCTTTGGCAGGGTCCATTACAAAGAGCATTTCTGAGCTATCTGGATTGTTGAGGGTCAGATGCACTTGAGTCCGGCCATCGACATATTTCTCAACCGCTGAGGAGTTAGTAGCAGTAAGATTTTCGTAGCTGCAATAGCCATACCCCCAGGGAATGATGCCTGCAGTTAGCGGGCCGTTGACAACGTGTGGCGTGCTATCTGTTGTGTCAACGATTACTTGGTTTCCGGGTAGAAAGTAAGTGGTATACTTTTCACCATCCCAGACGAATATTCGTCTTTTATTCCAATTTAAGTCAAAGTGTTTAGCCATAAAGTTGTCTTCTAAATCTTTGTCCGGTTTTATTGAGTCCTTGCGCGAGTCAACATTAATTTCCCAGTAGAATCTGTCTCCATCGAATTTTACTGTAACGGTTGAGCTCATCATATATTTGTTGGACAATTCATAACGAACGTTAAACGGCATCGCATCGAGTTTCATCTTTTGCATATTCTCGGTCAATTCCCGCTTGTCCGGCCTGTTTTGATATTCGGCAATTCTTCCTTTGGTTCGGCTGTTGATTTCACTGAGGTCGGTTATTTCTGGCGTTCTATATTCTTTACGCGTTGCCTGGATTGTGCCTGCAGGTATCCAGGTCTTTCTCGGCTGGCTTGTTAGCTTCTCAAAGACCTGCAAAACCTCTGCCCTTTCTAATGGCCTATCCGCAAAAGCTAAACAACTGGTAAGTAATACGAGAACAATTGCTGATATAAAATGGTTCATTTTCATAATTACCTCCTTCTTTCTAATTTGCGTTGACAATAAATCACCTAATAACGGCGTTTTTAAAATAAAGCCACCTATCCTCCCCCTCCATAATTATATAGCGATTCTAAATCAGAAAATGTTTATAACCTCCTGCTATTTTCCCACCGAACGAAATAGGCCATAAAAAAGATTTGTAGGGCAATATTTAGACTGGAAAAAACCTGTGTAAATGCGAGCAAAACCCAGCCTCCGATATAAACCACAACGTAATGTCAACCACAACATGCGGGAAACTTAAAACACATACCTATTGCGGCAACTCAAGCTCATAAAGCCAATAATCAGTGAACAGCATCAAATCTTTCTCATCAACCTTGCCATCGATATCAAGGTCGGTTCCTCCGCAGTTGTTTACATCGCCACAGTTTGTTTCCTTCCAGTATGAGGCAAGCACCGCAAAGTCGGCAAAGTTAATTATATTATCGTTAATCCAGTTGGGGACATGAAAAAAAGAAAGATAATGAACAGGTTCATCCCAATTTATGTTGTAATCGTAGAATTCAACATAGCAGTCACCGACTCTTATACTATTATAATCAATAAGAAACCAGTCTCCTGCCTCTACACCAGTAGAGCCTCCATACAAATAGAACCCATCAATACCTGGTTCTTCGCACTTCCAAACGACAGCCTCACTACCTGCAGCTGGCAAACAAGAAGCCTTTGGCAAAACCCCATAATCCCAATATAGTTCTTCAATAACTAAACCGCCCCCATCGAACCCCCAGGGTTCATTAACATCCGACCAGACAAAAATTGTGAGTTTGGTTCCAACCATGATGTCTGGATACTTAATGATGGGCAGATTAACCTCAATTGGCTCAAGGGGTGTATTACCATCCGCCAGACATACTCTTGTCGAAACCTCACCCATACACTCCGAAACCATACCAAAAATTATTACCAGTATTAGTAGACTTGTCTTTTTCATAATCGAACCTCGCTTTAAAAAATGTTTAAGTACAATTCATAACTGTCCGCCCAGTACGAAAAGAATATAATATCATATAATTCTATCGAATTTGCCATACAAATCAAGAAAAAAATATTACGTCACTTATTAGGTGTTACCTGTGACCGGATAAAGCATGAGTAGAATTGCACTTACAAACAGCCAATTTAACAGCCGACAAACCAAAAAAAACTGACGCCTAAGCAGATTTCACGCCAATATTGGGGATTGAAGTAAATTATTACCGAAGGGCAAGCACTTATAGATTCATATCTTACGGCACTGGGCGGTACTGGACTTGAACCAGTGACCTCCTGCGTGTCGAGCAGGCGCTCT
>CAZOQJ010000030.1:0-21827 GCA_964581905.1 uncultured Pirellulales bacterium | reverse complement strand
CAATCAATTTGCAAGAAAGGAAGGGCGGTTCACGAACCGCCCCTACGATGCCATTCGGGTAATTGTTCAGGCGTTACCTTTTCCCACAATCCCTTTTTCTGGCTGCGGGCAGCGGCTTCTAATTGCTTATACTTGTGATAAAAACTGTGCCGGAATCGCACATCCGCATAGGCAAAACCTTCAGTTAACAAAACTTCATTCAAAAATGTATCATCCGGCAGTTGTACATAGGCCAATAATCTTCCGTAGTACCCTCTGGTTCGATGCTTTTCAAGATAAACTGTAACCTGCTTTCCAAGGGTCAATTGGCAAGTAAATTCAGCAGCTTCAGGCCCGAAATACATCACGCCTCTTTCAGGATGTTTTGTCTCCGGCGTATCAACCCCCCAAAGCCGAATCCTCGTACGTTCATATTGTCCATCGGGTATATTTATATCAATTGTGTCGCCGTCAACGACATTTATAACGGTGAAGGTCTTGTCGTGATATTTTTCGAAATCGCGGGACTTTGTTTGCTCTTCGGATTTCGGCTGACGCTGCCAATTACGGACAACTGGGCTATGGTCAAGCCCGACAAAAACAACAGCCACTAACAGGCATAGAATAATTATGCCGGTCAGTCGGCGCCTGCTCATCGCATAAGTGGTTTTGTTTTGTTTAGACACGGACTAACACTGACTTTTTAGACACGGATTAACACGGACTTATCCTGTATTTATAAATTAATCTGTGCTTCCATTCTCCGTAGCAGAGCTACTGCGAAGGATGAAAATCTGTGAAAATCTGTGGTTAGTTTTTTCTTCGTTTCTCGGCGGGCTTGTCGAGTTCAAATGCTGCGCTAACGGCCTGAAGGGCTTCCTCAGCCTGGTCTTCGTCCACAACGCAACTAATGCGAATCTCGCTGGTAGTGATTGAATCGATATTTACCTTTGCCTCGGCCAACGCCCCAAACATCCTGCCGGCCACGCCATAATGGGTCCGCATACCAACCCCGACTACAGAAACCTCAGTAATATCATCCCGGATAAAAATGCTTTCACAGTTAACCTCGTCTTTGACTTGTTCTACTGCTTTCTTGGCAGCAGCCAAATCCGAAATGCCAATTATAAAGGACAGGTTTGCCTTCTTGGCACTAATTTCTGTCTGAACAATGTCGCTGACAACAACTTTGGCATCCGCCAGACGGGCGAAAACCTTTGCGGCATTACCCGGAACGTTATCGACATTGACAAGACCTACCTTGGCCAAATCTTCTTGTATGGTCGCCCCTGAAACTACAACGCCTTCCATTTGCGGCACCTCGTGAGTAATTATCGTACCTTCTTCTTCTTTTATACTGCTTCTTACGTGAATTTTAACATCGTGATTTTTACCACACTCAACAGCTCGAGTATATATGACTCCTGCTCCGAGACTTGCCATCTCAAGCATTTCATCGTAGCTAATCTGCTCCATTTTCACAGCGCCCTTAAATATTCGCGGGTCGGTGGTGCAGATTCCATCGACGTCGGTATAAATCTCACACTCCTCGGCCTTCAATGCCGCAGCAAGGACAACAGCGGTTGTATCTGAGCCGCCTCTACCAAGTGTCGTTATGTTTTCATTCTCGTCTATGCCCTGGAAGCCCGCAACAGTAACGATTTTGCCACTGTCCAGCTCCTTATGGATTCGCTCGGCATCGACACTTTTTATACGTGCCTTTGTAAAGTCACTGTTGGTCATCATTCGAATCTGACCGCCGGTAAAGCTGATAGCCTCATAACCCATCGCCTCAAGGGCCATTGCGAACAGCGATACCGATTGTATCTCGCCGGTACTGAGCAGCTGGTCAAGCTCCCGGCTGGGTGTATTTGGGTTAAGCTCCCGGGCATCGGCTATAAGCTTATCGGTTTGTTTACCTCGCGCTGAAGCCACCACTACAACCTGATATCCACTCTTGACCGCTTTAATCACTCGATCAGCAGCGCGGCGAATCTTCTCCGCATCTGCAATGGATGTACCGCCAAATTTTTGCACAATTATCGCCATAGCCAACCAATAAAAACTAAATTATCCGTAATAATCTATTGAATTCGGCTTTAACAGTCAATCTCTTTTACCTTTTTAAAAAATACTCCATCAGCTCAAAGCCATTTTCCACTCTAAATCCTGATTTGGCGGCACTGGCCTCGCTAAAATTTGCGCGCAAAATTCCACTGATATTGTCACCTGCGATAGCGAACGGAACCGGCTCAGGTGAGTGGGCCATATTAGAGACGGGGGTCGGATGGTCCGGCATCACCAATATCCGCCAGCTCTCATATTTTTGAAGCGCCTCAAACACAGGACCAACAATATATTTGTCAATTTGCTCGATGGCTTTTTTCTTCAGTTCAATACTGCCGGTGTGAGATGCCTCATCGGGGGCTTCTATATGGACAAAAACAATGTCATATTTTTCCAGCGCTTCTATTGCAGCAGAGGCCTTGCCTTGATAATTGGTGTCCACAAAACCCGTAGCGCCCGGCACGTCTATCAGGTCAAACCCAATAAGCTTTGCAAGACCTCTTACCAAGTCAACCGCAGTGATAGCAGCTCCTTTGAGCCCAAACCGCTTTTCGAAATGCTCCATTTTTGTTTTCCTGCCTTGGCCCCAAAGCCATATGGAACTGACCTGATTTTCACCCAGGTCCCTCCTGACCCTGTTAATATCATGGTCTGCAAAAAGCTGCTGTGAGCGAGCCATCAAATCGATAAGCAAATCGGCTCCTTTGCCGCGAGGTAAAATTCTATCTATCGCTTTACCTATGTGGTCGTGCGGCGGATATGTATGAACGTCGAAATCGAGCCCCTTGAAAACTAACAAGTGCCTGTAGCTTACGCCCGTATAAAAACGAGTTTGTTCATTACCGAGCTGCTCATCCAACTCTTTTATCAATTTGTTTGCTTCTTCGGTGGAAATATGGCCGGCGCTGTGGTCTGCCATTTTGCCGTCCGCAATGGTAACCAGATTGCACCTGAAAACCCAGTCTTCCATCGACAATTTGATATCGCGTGCCACCGCCTCAATTGGTGCTCTTCCAGTATAATAGCGGCGCGGGTCATAGCCCAGCAAACACATCTGGGCAATATCGCTGCCTGGCTCCATACCTTCCGGGATGGTTCGCACAAGCCCCTGCCTGCCCTGAGAGCTGATTCTATCCATATTGGGTGTCTCAGCCACCTCAAGCACCGTTTTGTTACCGAGCTGCTTCAGGGGCTCGTCCGCTGCACCGTCAGGAATTATTATGGCGTATTTGCTCGTCAATCCTTGTCCTCTGGAATATCCACTATTCTTATACAGACTGGCTTGCCACCGATAGCATCAAGTCTTTCCATATCTATCAATGCAGCCGTAACGTTTTTCTGAAGGGCAGGATGGGTTGCGATAACCACCGGCACAGTGTTCTCAGGCCCGCTGCCCTCGTGCTGTAACGCACCGGATATACTTATCTTGTTCTCGGCAAGTACTTTGCTCCATTGGGCTAATACGCCCGGCTGGTCCTTACACATCACCTTGATATAAAACCGGCTTACAAGATTGTCGATTTTCTCTATCAATGGCTCTACTTTGCTCCTTGGTTTAAGATGCAGGTGCCGAAAAGTAGTGGCGGAATTGCCAAGAGCAACATCAATAATATCCGCGACAACCGCACTTGCGGTAGGCATCATTCCCGCACCCCGGCCGTAGTACGTTACCTGCCCAACGGCACTGCCGAATATGCTCACAGCATTAAACGGACCCTGGACACGAGCAAGGGCATTATCTCTGGCAATAAAAGATGGATGAACCCTGAGTGATACTTTGCCTTGCTCGTCTTTTTGCCCGATTGCTAACAGTTTTAGAACATAACCCATTTCGCCGCCATATCGAATATCGTCCTTCGAAATTGCCTCGATTCCCTCAACGAAAATATCATCGAGCATAATCTCGTATCCCAAAGCAATAGAAGCCAGGATAGCGAGCTTGTGGGCGCTGTCACCGCCGCTGATATCAAGCGTGGGGTCGGCTTCTGCGTAACCTTTTTGCTGTGCCGCAGCTAAGGCCTCGCTGAAATCTACATCTTTGGCCGTCATATTAGAGAGAATATAGTTACAGGTCCCGTTGACTATACCGTACATTGACCTGATTTCATTTGCCGCCAGCCCTGTCCGGATGGCTGAAACAATAGGGATACCGCCTGCACAACTGGCTTCAAAGGCAATACAGCGATTATTTTTAAGTGCTGCTTTGTAAAGCTCATTGCCGTACTCAGCCAGCAGGGCCTTATTGGCAGTAACCACGTCTTTGCCTGCCTCAAGCATTTTGAGCTGTATTTGCTTCGCCACGCTGGTTCCTCCGACCAACTCAACGCCTATTTTAATACTCTCATCGTCCAACAATTTATTCAAATCATTGGTAAGAATCCCATCCGGTAGTTTCACTGGACGTGGCGATTGCGTATCTATATCAACTACGCAGCCAAGCTCCAGGCGCAGACCGGTTTTAGCTGCTATCGAATCCGCATCTTCCAGTATCAGCTTTGCAACACCACAACCGACCGTTCCGAAACCGACAAGACCGACTTTTACTATTTTCTCAGCCATAGGAACATCCATTATCATTCCCGTAAGACATCACCTGTCATTCCCGCGAAAGCGGGAATCTATTTAGCCCCCAAATTTAATTTGGGGGGTCTTATTTCACAAGGGCTTAAATTACCAATTACAAAGCAACTCGTCAATAATCAATTCATTTTATTCGGCCAGGTAAAAATCACCAGAACGTTATAAATAGACAAAAATAAATTTAAAAAAATGTTGAACCTATATCTAAGGGGGACTATAATTCGAAAATTAAAGCCGGGCTTTGATAGTCAAACCAAGTTTAAGGGCTTTTTCACAATTGAATAATGGGGTAAGTACTGAGCTTATGGCGTTCCACTCTAAACTGCTAAATCCAGAATCCAAAAAAGCGCAAGAGGCGGTGCTTCTTCACGGAGTATCGCTTGCTTGTCCCGGATGGTAAGTTACCAGTGAAACAAATTGCGGTTTTTTCAGAAAGGAGTCGATTATGGAAAAGAGGATATTGCTGTTAGGTGTTGCACTTGTAGTCGGCCTGTGTGCTTCAACTGCTCTCGCTTTAGACCCGATGGGGCCTCCAGCAGCAGGTCTGAAAAAAGGCCAATTCAGCGCCGGCGTTGACTACTCATACAGTGAAATGGACCTGAAGTTTAATGAAGGCCATTATACTGGGGGTGGCACACTAATTTCGTTCAAAAGCAAATTCAGGATGAACAAGGTATATGCAAATATTGGGTACGGTATTACCAATAACCTGGAAACCTTTTTGCGTTTGGGCGCAACAGACACCACATTCACAAACAACAATGATGTAATATTCAGGGGCGGCGACAATAACTTCGCCATAGGTTTTGGTGTAAAAACTACCTTTTACGAAAAACCTAAACTCAAGCTCGGCGGATTGTTTCAGGCCAGCTGGTCAACTACCGATGCCGGGGCAACTGTGGACCATTCTTCATACCCAGGATCACATATGTACTCCAACGAGGCCCGCATTAACCTTATGGAAATCCAATTCGCAGTAGGCCCAACCTACGAGCTGACGGACAAAGTTTCCATCTACGGCGGCCCATTCTTCCACATAGTTGATGGTGATGTGAGGGGCAAGTGGTACAGCATGGCTGGAACTTACGTCGGAGACGAATTCTACGATATTGATGAAACCAGCACTTTCGGCGCCTACATCGGTACACAGGTGGATGTAACACAGAATACTTCTTTTAACATCGAGTACCAGCATACTGCGGCTGCTAATGCGCTCGGTATGAGCTTAATCTGGAGACTTTAGTCGTAGTTGAAACTCTGGCAGGTTTCTGCCGGTTTGTACAGGACGAGACTAAATATACAGCAGAAGCTGCAAGTTCATCGCTTGCAGCTTTTTTTCGTTGATATGATATTTCTATTGTGAAATAATGGTCTGCTGTATGAATAATCAAATGAAAAAATTACTGGCTGTAGTTTTACTTAGTATTTGTCTGCCTAACTCTGTTCTGGCAGATTTAGCAAAGCAAATAGATGGCATTATCAACCAAACATCTCAAAAAAAGGTTCAATTTTCCATTCATATCCTAAAAGCCCGCACCGGCACGACAATATACAGCCATAATGCAACGAAAGCCCTGACACCGGCCTCGAATATGAAAATAATCACCACCGCAGCGGCGCTGGAATACTTAGGCCCAAATTTTAAGTACCAAACAAAGGTCGGCCTTTCCGGCGATACCCTCGTAATAATCGCAAGCGGAGACCCACTGTTGGGTGACAAAGTTACAGACACCAAGTACGACCGAGAGGATTACTGGATATTCAAAGATATAGCAGCAGTATTAAGACGAAATGGAACAAAAACCATAAAGGATATTATCGTTGATACCAGTGTTTTCGATGACCAGCGTGTTCATCCAAACTGGCCAAAAAAAGATTTGAACCGATGGTATGCCTGTGAAGTATGCGGATTAAATTACAATGACAATTGCATAGATGTTACTGTAAAAAATAATCATGGCAAAGTATCTATCTCTATCGAGCCTAAGACTGATTTCGTGAAAATCACCAACAAAGTCACTTCAATCACAAAAGGTACAAGCAAAGTCGGTTCCTACCGTACTTTGGAACCCAATAAAATTGTCATTCGTGGCAAATGCAACAAACAGGCAGGACCGTTTGACGTCGCCATCGAAAGACCCGCCGCGTTTTTCGGCTTTCTGTTAGCAGAAAATCTTTTATTTGCCGACATCAAGGTACAAGGTCAGCTCACAGAACAAACTCTCTACGATAACCCGGACATCAAGGTACTCGCTAAATATGATACGCCGCTATCTGATTGCCTGGCTCGATGTAATAAAGACAGTCTTGGATTAGCTGCTGAAGCACTGTTAAAAACCATCGCAGCCCATAATACTCCAGATAAAAGGAACGGCAGTTGGGCAGGGGGGCAAAAGCTCATCTCGCAATATCTGTTAAAACTCGGCATTGATGAAGGGCAGTTTCATATCGATGATGCAAGCGGCCTGAGTAAAAAGAATAAATTAAGTGCAAATGCAATAACAAAAGTTTTATCGAACATCTACGAAAGTGGAAACTGGGCAATCTACAGAGATTCGCTCGCAGCAGGGGGGATGAATGGAACAATCAGTAAATATTTCACAGAGCCGAAGTACAAAGGCAAAATCCTCGGCAAAACCGGATACATCAGCAAAGTTAAGTCGTTTTCAGGTTTATGCAGCACAGAAGAAGGCGATTATATATTCTCCATCATTGCGAACAATGCCAACGGCAAGAGTCGGGATGCAATAAACGACATCGCAAAAGCAATCATCGATAGCGAATAGCCGTTTAGCCGTCGCCAGTATTTGTCCGCCGAAGTTTCAACGAAGGTGGACGGCGATTAATTACTCACACTTTCCGTTTCCTCCGCAGCATCACCGCTCCCAAACCAAGCAGTAAAACCGTCGGTTCTTTTACTCCCAGCAGGCACTTGGTGGGTCAAGATAACATGTGAGCCACTTAGATACAAATACTTCGAGATCCAACATATCAATAATACTATCGTTTGGGTCAGAGATGTCGCAGTCTGGATTCCAATATGCCTGGTCAGGATTACTCAGCCAAGCTAAGGCCAAGACGGCAAAATCGTAGAAGTCTACATCGCAGTCACCGTCAAGGTCGCTCGGGATTATAGAAAGTGTCATTACCCACACATTCCAGTTTCCCGTTCGGTTTGATCTAAAAGCAATTTTATCTTCTACCGGACTCCAAGCTGGCATAGAGTTGTCTCCAGCCACAAAGGTCAGCTGTCGTTTGTTTGTCCCATCATCATTCATTATCCAAAGATCTGTCTCATAGTTCCATCCACGAACATATAACATCATATTACTATCATTACGCCAGGCTGCTGGATATAAATCGGGGCCAGGTTCGAAAGTAAGTTGCTCTTGGTCACTGCCATCGATATTCATTACCCATAGCTCCCAGTCACCTGTCCTTAATGAACAAAATGATATCTTTGAACCATCTGGGCTTACTGCCGGGTGGGCGTCCCTTGCAGGATCCGTAGTTAAACGAACTTTGTTGCTACCATTCGGGTCCATTATCCAGATATCACCACCACCGGATCGCAAGGACTCAAATACTATCTTCGAGCCATCTGGGGTCCAGCACGGTATACGGTCGTCTGCAGGATCAGTCGTCAGTTGCACTGGATTGTTTCCATCTGCATTCATTACCCATATATTATATTGTGAGCCATACTGGCGCATGAAAACGATTTTTGTTCCATCAGGACTATATTTGGGAAATCTTTCCCTCTCAGGCCAGTAGGTCAATCTCTGCTGATTTGAGCCATTTGAATCCATTACCCAAATATCTTCTGGCGATCCGCTGCGATCAGACTCAAATATTATTTTGCTCCCATCGGGGCTCCAAGCTGGATCGACATCCATTGCAGGACTAGTTGTTAACTGCTCCAAGGCTACAACACAGAGTGAATTGTTTTTATCATTGGTATTGCCTTTTGATACTCCTGCAAAAAAAGTAGCAACTATAATGACAGAAAGTACTGAATCTATTCGTTTCTTTTTCATATTTTTAACCTCCAAAAATTACGTTGATTTTCTCCATATGCTAAAATTGCACTCTGAACACGTAAGTACATCTCATCTTGTATGTACCCACACCTCTCTAAATCACGGCACAGTAAAAAGGATACCGCTACATTAGCTGAGAAAGCCCGCCGACCGACGTGCTATATAACATAAAATAAATAATAAATCAAGAGAAAACTCGGAAAATCAACCACGAAGAAAATATAAGTGAGCGAAAGTGAACCAAAGTCGTAACAATAGGCCGGATTATTCGCTAACTTTAGGTACTTCAAACTTCTTAGTGGCTTTGTGGTAGGGGAGGGGGTGAATGACAATATTAACGTTTAAAGTACACGATAGGGCCGTTTTCGTACTCTTTTTTCTCCCATTTTTGACGGTCTGGCTCGACCACTGCCTCAAAGAGGCCTTCTTCGAGAAATTCCATTTCTACGCCGAGTATTACCGCTGAAGGCGGCGTCTTTTCAAGCAGCTCTCTGAGTGTTTTTGGGCCGACACTATGCGTAACAGCACGGTCAGAGTCAGTCATAAAATTAGCAACCCTATATATAAACGAACCAGCTGAAAATTCTGGATAAATATCACATCCACCCTCTAAAGCATAAAGGGGAGCTAATGTAAGTATTAGCTTCGGGTCTTTGGTTTTTTCGGCGATGTCTTCTGAAATTTTATGCAGCTCAATCGCCGTCCAGCTTTGCGGCCTGAGCAACAATGGAATTCTATACAATACAACAGGGTAAAAGGCGACTGCTATGAATATGGATAAAGCTGCTAAAACGGCAGCAATTTTGAAATGTCTGCCAAGGCCGGTCTTGTGCACGAGCTTTCTCAGATACAGCAGCGGATATGCCGCGCCGATTATCAAAAAAGGCACCGGCGCCGCAAGGTGCTGTCTCCATATCCTCGGCAGGCCCAGAGCAATTACAAAAAACGCTAACGGCAGCAGGGCGGCAAGTAACATATCCGCCTTGTCTGATATAGCCAATCTGCGACGCTGCAAAAAAACCACCACACAAAGATAAACGGCTATTACGATAAGCGCCAGGTAGCCGGGTTCTGTTAGCGAGTTATATATAAGGGTAAATTTATTATGAACTAAACCTATCTTATGCAACCACTCGCTGTTGAGTATTTGTATCAGGAAAACGTCTAAAATAAACGCTCGCGGGGCCTGGACTATCAGCCAAATCGGCCATATCAACACAACGGCAGAAGCAATCAAAAATGGCAAGATAGTCTTGAATTTTTGCTTTATCGACTCGCCGCCCTTGACCAGCAGGAAAATGAAAAATAATAACTGCACAAGGGCAGTTGTAATGCGCATGCACGTTGCTAATGTCAGCAGGGCACCAATGCCGGCAACCCGCCAGTATTTTGATTGCCGCTTAAAATCTGTGGATATAAACAGCCAGAAGCAAACCGCAACACACAAGATTATAACATCGTTGTTCCAGGCAAAGCCGTTGGCATAATCGACACTCGGATTAAATACATACAGGATGGCGCCGGCCAGACCGAAGAGCACGCCCGATATTTCAAAGGGCCTGAACACATATCGATATATGCCAACTATGCATACCATTACGAGGATGTCGCATACGACCGAAAGCAGCCGGCCTGTAAGCAAATAGTGGCTCGTATTCAGCAATTTGTATAAAGCCGCATAGAGCAGCGGGTGGTAGGGCATCTGGGCCACGTATGAAAAGTCCCTGTAAATCATCTTGCCCTGAGCCAACAGGACGCCGCCCGTGCAGTACATTTGCTCATCACGGCCAAGTGGTTTGGTCATACTATTTGCCAGGACTGTAAGTGAAAGGACAAGTACAATCAAAATAACCAGGATATAAATAACTTTCAACAACATCTAATTACCACTTTTCGCTTGGAAAAAAGACCTTTGAAAAATAATAAATAGTAAATAATAAATAGTAAATTACAAATGCGCTTTACCACTCAGCTAACTCACCGAGCAGCTCCTCAACCAAATCCTTCATTGTTAAAATGCCGGCTGGCCTTTCTCTGCCGGCATGACTCGTTCTTGTAACCAAAACGATTTTGTGATTTTCACTCTGCATAATATTTATCGCATCGATAACGGTAGTATCTGCACGGAACTTTCTGATTGGTTTTATAAACTTACGTAAATCTGTGAACTGTTCCGACGAAGTCAGCACCTCATAAATGTTTACAAAGCCAACGATATTTTCAGCTTGCCCTTCTACGACCGGCAGCCGGGTAAAGGTGCACTTTTTCAATTTGTTCATCAAAGCCGAATTATCAGAATTTACATCGACCATCTCAACCTTATTTACAGGCACCATCACTGACCTTATACGAACGCCTGAGATGCTAATGAGCCGATTTATGATATCGCTCTGCACAGAGCTGAAAATCGCTTCTTCCTGCGTATCTGCAAAAATTGCCCTGACATGGTGTCTTTGCGTAGTGGTCATCACGGCTTTTGAAGCAACCGCCGACCCTGTTAGTCTGCTGAAAATACCAGACATAAATTTAAGCAGAGGCACGGCTCCACACCAGCTAAAAATCTTGTGAAACGAAAATAATACCGGTGCAAAAAACGGCATTAGATAATCCGCTCGGTAAAAGAAAAGATTTTTCGGTATTACCTCAGCAAATACAAATAATACTGGTACAGTTATGAACGCCGCAAATACTTCGACTGTGTGTTCTACCTCAACCTTGCTCAACAATAAGAAAGTTACAATACTCGTAACAATATAGTGAGTAATATTGTTGCCAATCAACATCGAAAAAAGCAATCCGGTCCTGTCGCGCATAGAATTGGCCAGAATGATAAATGATAATCGTCTCTTTTCGATGCCCAGCCGTAAGCGAAGCCGGCTGAGTTGATATATCCCTGTTTCTGCTCCGGAGAAAAGACCGGAGAGAATAACGGCAATCACAGCTACTAATATTAAGACTATTTTACTTAGCATTACTCACATCAATTCCAGAGTTAATATCAAGGTTTTAACTCTGTGCTTTTGTACACTCTCTACAGTAAATTTCAGATTTTCTAAATATGCCACATCACCGGCTTTGGGTATTTTGCCCAGAAGGGCGGTTACAAAACCACCAACGGTAGATATCCTCATCTCGCCGGGGTCAACGCTAAATGCCTCAGCCCAGTCGTGAATGGCCAGTTCTCCTGCCAGCCGATATTCAAAAGGCCCTATTTTTTCGATAGGTTTTATACCATCGGTAATCTCAATCGGGCCAAGTAACTCTTCGGCAATATCTTCCAGCTGTACAGAACCTGCAATTCCGCCATATTCATCCACAACTATAGCTATATCGGTGCCGGTCTTGCGGAAAAATTCCAGAAGTGATTCGACCGTCTTTTGTTCCGGCACAAAATGGACCTGCTGAACAATCTTTTCCAGCGGTTCATCCGGTTGAAGCAAAAGCTCCCTAAGGTGCAAAATGCCGACTATATTATCTTTCTCACGGACATAAACAGGCAGCTTTACCAAATGATTTTTTGTCATCATCTCACGAGCCGCCTGGACCGAATCCGTAACGCTACACGCAATCATATCCACACGTGGCCGTAAACAATCGCGGACTTTGAGAAATCCAAGCTGGATGATTTCAACCAGCAGTCTGTTTTCATCAGCGGTGATTAGTCCGCGTTTGCGTACTTGCTCGATGAGAATTTTGAATTCGCCCGTGCTTATCGGCTGGTGGGCTTGCGGCTTTCCCAGAATCAGCCGCAACGTGGGCTCAATTGTTAAAATTTGGATAACAAACACAACAGGTGCGAAAACATGCAGCAATAAAAAAACCGGCAGGGCTGCTACCTCGCTTAAAACTCTCGAGTTCGCAAAGGCAACGGATTTCGGAAGTATCTCGCCGAACAGCACCAAAACAACGAACGTAACAAAGGCGTTAATCGCCGCCGCGGCCGTGCCAATCTGCTCCGTAACCCTGACCGTAAGGATACTGCCGGCAGCAAAGAACAAAACGTTAACCGTCATATTTCCGAACAACAGGCAGCTAAGAAGCTGCTTTGGCCTGTCCAGCAGTTTCGCAACCAGGTTTTGGAATTTATGCCTGGATTGCCGAAGCAGATGAATTTGCTTTTGCGATAAACTAAAAAAGGCCGTCTCTGCACCTGAAAAAAAAACCGAGGCGCAGAGCAGCAGGAACATCAAAATAATATGGCCAATATTTTGGTAAATGTATGCCACTTTTTTATATCACCTGACTACTACCGGAAAAAGTAAAAAAGCACAGCTTAACAAATTACCATATTTTACACTTTGATTTGAAATTTTGATATCAGATTTTGTGTATTTATTGGTCTTTGGATACTAAGGTGTTCAAAAAAGAAAAACGAAAGAAGTAAGAACTGCTCCTCGCTACCAAGTATAAATGACAACAATGAGACAAAACAAAGCATAGCAAAATAAAGCAAACCAGTATATAAAATTCTCAACGCCAAAGCTAAGAGTTAATGCGGTGATTGCCGTCATTATGGCGATACCCAGCTTCGTGCTTACAGCGCCGATGAATGTGGCAGCAAAGCCGACATTGAGCAAAGAAGCAGTTACCATGCCGGCCGCTGGTGCGGCCTTTGCAGGAGCGGTCAATAATCCGAATAACCCCAGCGCTACCAGCAGCAGCTCCCCGCCGAATCCACGATGAGATAGCTGCTTTTTAAGTAAGCGTCTTGCCCGGAAGAACAATATCCTTGCCCGTATCTCCTTATAGCCCATCAGGTCGGCAATTTCAGCATAAGACATCTGCTCGAAACATCGCAAAATCAGGACGTTTCTATACATTAGCTTCAATTTCGTCATCGCCTGAAATACTGTTTCTGAGAGCTCCCTGCGCATCAGGTAGTTCAGCCCGTCATTAAAGTCCCCTGATGTATATTCTGATAAACGTCCTTTGCTAAAGGCTGATATCTGTACCATATGTTTTTTCTTGCGGTCTCTGAAATAGTGTTGAGCCTCACTCATTGCGATACGGAACAGCCAAGCCCAAAACTGTTCGACGTGTTTTAAGTCTTTTAAAGATTCTACCATATGTAATAAGGTCTCCTGCAAAAGGTCCTGGGCCAGGTCGTAATTCAGGGTAAGCCGATAAATATATGCAAAAAGCCGACCTTCTGCCAATTGGGCAAGCTCGCTCATGCTCTGCCGGTTGCCGAGCTGCGCCTGCCTGATTAATTGAACTATTTCAACAGTCTCATTCATACTCCACGCATATTATATAGTCCAGGAAATGGGCGATTCGTTACATCTTTTTTGGAAATTTTTTGAAAATTGTACAAAAAATTCGACGTAGATACCATCCGAAACGTCTTTTTGGAGCCATTTTCGCTAAAAATTCACATTTTTTTAAAATCTTTGTAACGTTTCCCACAAATCTTGGACTTTACTTATAGAAGGACAGAAAAAATTAGAGTGAATTCGTGTAAATTCGTGGTTAAAAACAAAAATTTAAGGAGACAAAAAATGAGAACTCAAACAGTTATTTTAGCAACAATAGTGGCTTTATGTCTAAGTACCGCCGCACAGGCCAAATACAGCGGAGGCACGGGCGAGCCGAACGACCCATACCGCATAGCCACTGCTGAGGACCTCAACGACATCGCCAATCACGTAGAAGATTTCAACAAATGCTTTTTAATGGTCGCCGATATCAACTTAGCTGACTACACCGGCACGCAGTTCAATATCATCGGAATCGATACAACAGAGTTCACTGGCGTTTTTGATGGCAACGACCATAAAATCTGGAGTTTTACGCGGATTGGTATTCCCCCATGGGAGCATATCGAGCTATTTGGGTATGTGGGCGAAAGTGGCCAGATAAAAAACCTTGGGTTGGAAAAAGCGGATTTGAACGATGGCGGGTTGATCATCGCCGAACTGGTACGAGGAAATTACGGTTCGATATCTAACTGCTATTCCACAAGCAGCGTTTCAGGAGATGCGTATATGGGCGGGTTCATAGAATACAATCACGGCACGATTACTAACTGCTACTCCACAGACGGGCTGGTGGGAGAAAATTCCGGCACGATAACTAACTGCTACTCCTCAGGCAGCGCTTGCGGAGGTGAGTGGGCCTGCGGCGGGCTGGTGGGAGAAAATTCCGGCACGATAACTAACTGCTATTCTACAGGCAGTGTTACAGGAGATTTTTGCGAACATGTCGGCGGGCTGGTGGGGTACAGTTACTATGGGTCTGTTACTACTTCTTTCTGGGATGTAAATACCTCCGGTCAGTCAACCAGTGATGGTGGAGAAGGCCTGCCAACTGCACAGATGAAAACCGAAAGCACGTTTACCGATGCCGGATGGGATTTTGTGGACATCTGGGATATATGCGAAGGAACAAATTATCCAAAATTCGTCTGGCAGATTCCGCTCGGGGATTTGATTTGTCCGGACGGAGTTAACTTCATTGATTATTCGTTCTTCGCAGGGCACTGGATGGATGTAAATTGTTCAGATTCGAATGACTGCGATGGCTGTGACTTTGACTTTTCAGATATGGTAGATGCAAACGATTTGCAGATATTCTGCGACCACTGGCTTGAAGGAGGCTGAGCCGGGGACGTAATTAGCTCTGAAGAGAATTAGCCATGAAAAACCTGCCCTGAGCAAAGTCGAAGGGGCACAAAAGGAAAAAGATAAATTATTTATCCTGAAAAACAGTGTAAATCTGTGTTAATCCGCCGCTCTGTATGGCGGATTAATCTGTGTCTAAGCAAAGACGGCATGTGAAGTTAGGCTGACTTTGGCAGGTCGGTTTTAAATAATTCGGGGTGGGGCCTGTGCTGGTTGATTCAGTGCAGGCCCCAGTTTAACAATGGCTATAACTCATTGAATTAAAAATACTTAACTCTGTGTTCTCTGTGCACTCTGTGGCTTTGAAAAATTCGGCTTAGGCAGAATTATTTTAAATGTGCTTCCCTCAGCGGGTTTTGATTCGACCGAAATCAGGCCATTGTGTGCATCTACTACTTTTTTGCAAAAGGCAAGGCCAAGTCCTCCGTTAGGAGTCCCTGGGACAGCTCCGGAATGTTTTGACGGTGTTTTTTTCCCCGCCTTAGTGGTAAAAAACGACTCGAAGACATTTTTTAAATTGTCCGGCTCAATACCACAGCCGGTATCACGGACCTCTATCTGAACTGCATCTGTTTTTTCTACAGCCCGGATGGCCAGGATACCGCCACGAGTAAGCATCGCATCGCGGGCGTTAAGAATTAAATTCATCAAAACCTGCTGAATCTGAACCGGAACCGCCCGAATAGTCAAATCTTTCGGAATCTGCATTTCCACCGTTATCCCGTCTTTCGTAAAATCCCGACACAAACAGGTAAAAATCCCCTCAACTAAAGTAATCAACTGAACATCTTTCTTTTCCTGCATCTCGCCATTAGCAAGAGCCAGCATACTTTCCATAATCTTCGAGGCACGCTCACAATTTTGGACCGCTTTTTTAAGTACTTTCTGAGTTAAGGCCTTATCATCCGGATTTTTCAGCGCAAGACGCGCATAGCTGCTTATGGGAGTGAGAAGATTATTGATTTCGTGAGCTATCATATAGCTGACAGTGCCGATGTTGGCACGGGCCTGAAGTTGAGCCGTCTGCGATTGTAAGGTATCTTTTTCCTGCTGCTGCTCAGCCAGGCGCTGGTGCAAAGAAAGGCGTTTTCCTATAATACTTGCCAACTAACGGCTCCTGTTATAAAATTAGCATTTGGTAATAGTCTTTGGTCTTGGGCCTTATGTCTTTTTATATCGACTTCTAACGCAGTTTTTCTTGAACGATGAACCCCGTTAGAAACTTAATGAAAAGCGGGGTAATACAAATAGGGCAAAACAATACAAAAAAGAAAGGTTTCTAACGGGGTGAACGAGCAGGCAATATTAGAAGAGCTTTTAGCTTTGCTTGAGGCAAACAATGTTGCAGTCCGCAACGAGCCCCTTGGGGGCAGCGGCGGGGGGTTTTGCTCCATAAAGGGTGAGCAGATATTCTTCGTCGATACCCAGGCCGCACCTTCTGATGCCGCTGCACTCTGCGCCGAAGCCGTTACAAAAGTCACTGATATTGAAAAAATCTTTATCAAACCGCAGGTCCGCCAGTTTATCGAAAACAACACTAAAGTTAAAAAGGAACAATAAAAATGACAGCAAAAGCAGCCATTATGGTTGACGAAATGTATCAGACCCTTGAAGTCTGGTATCCGTACTATCGGCTCAAAGAGGCCGACTTGGAGGTCGATTTTGTTGCAGCCGAGGCGAAAAAACAGTATCATTCGAAGGAAGGTTATCCTTGTATATCGGATATTTCGGTTAAACAGGCAAACGTCAATGATTATGATTGCATGATTGTACCGGGTGGCTTCGCCGCAGATTTTATGCGAAGAGACCCCGCTGTTATAAAATTCGCAAACGATATGGTTAACGCCGGCAAACTTATTGCCGCTATATGTCACGGCGGATGGCTGCTGTGCAGCACGAATATCTATAAAGGCAAAAAAGCAACCTGTTTTATGGCAATTAAAGACGATATCAAAAATGCCGGTGCCGAGTATGTAGATGCCGAATGTGTCGTGGACGGCAATTTGATTACATCACGCAAGCCCGATGACCTGCCGGCCTTTTGCAAAGCAATCTTAAAAGCATTATGCAATAATAAATAAGCATTAGGAGCTTTTATGGCTAAGCCAAAACCAGAAAACCAACAGCAGAAAACACCTATCGTCTTAATCGTCGATGACGACCAGCCGAGTCTTGAGCTTTTACAGGCATATCTTGAAGATGTTGACTGTGAGACAATGTCCGCACATGATGGGCTGCAGGCCCTGAAAATTATCAGTAAAACACCACCTGATTTGGTCTTATTGGATATAATGATGCCTAAAATGAGCGGATTTGAGGTCTGTAAAAAAATAAAAAACGACCCCAGAACCAGCGACATCCCTGTGATAATGGTAACTGCCCTTAACGAGTTCGGCGATATAGAACAAGGCATCAATTCAGGAACGGATGACTTCATCAGCAAGCCCATCAACAAGCTTGAGTTATTAACGCGAGTCAAAACTATGCTGAAATTAAAACACCTAAGCGACACCCTTGAGCGTACATTGGCATATCTAAGCGAGATAGAAAAACAAGCCCAGATTCCAAAACCGGATTAGCAAAACAAATCGATAGGGCAGGGGGGCAAAATCCGATAATCGCCTTGCCTGCAAACCTTGTCATTTCCGTGCAAACGGGAAAACCCCTACAGTACACACAACCGCCATAAACTCAGCACAAAAGGAAAACTAAGATACCCAATAGTCGAAACCTCAATTAACACGTCGGCATCTTTTGTCGATATTCATATCGAAATATGACCTTATAAAAAAGTAATTCGTTCCTCGATGAATGGAATACGAGCGACGAGTAACAAGTAGCGAGTAACGAATTTATGAGTCAGCTTCTCGAAATCCTCGGCAGGGCGATAACAATCGACACCGCCGATCTTATATGGCATTGGTTAGATACTGTCAGAATTCAAACAGATAGCAGCAAATCTGCGCAGTATCAGCAGCTAAATAAAGTCATTGAGCTAATGGCCGATTCAAAGCTCGATGCTGCCAATGAACAGCTAAGGTTATATCTTTTTGACAATCCCTCCTGCGTATATGGCCGAATGGCAGCGGCCACCATTTGCCTTCATAACAACCAAGTACAAAATGCAATCGAAGAGCTTAACTCAGTCTATATGCGCCAGCCGAATAATACCATGGCACTTTATGCTCTCGGCTATTGTTATGAACGGCTCGGTAAAGAAGCCCAGGCCGTGGAGTTTTATCAGGATTGTCTGAAGTTTAAAAGCTATCTGCAGCTTCCCGCTCAGCGGCTCGCCGCCATTTATTTCAAAAATGGTCAGCTCGAAAAAACTATAGAGCAATACCAGCTTCTGAAAAATGAATATCCTGATGATATCTCAAATCTTGTTATACTTGGGCACTTGTATATTGCCAATGGCCAGTATCCACAAGCCGTTGAAACATTTAATACCGCCATTTTAATGCATCCGGACAATTTCAACACTCAAAGCGACCCCATAGATGAGCTTATAGCCGAGGGGCAGCTTCATGAGGCACTGGAAGTAACTGAGGATTCATTGCAGAACCAGCCCGAAAGCCCCGAGTT
The DNA here is from genome assembly GCA_964581905.1 of uncultured Pirellulales bacterium. Taxonomy (GTDB): domain Bacteria; phylum Planctomycetota; class Phycisphaerae; order Sedimentisphaerales; family Anaerobacaceae; genus CAZBWE01. The sequence goes on along the minus strand of CAZOQJ010000030.1, from coordinate 2,956 downwards.
GCTCTTAAAATACGCTGATATTCTTAGTATGCTGGGTGCAACCGGCCAGGCCATCTCGCAATATGAACAGGCCCTTCGCATCTGCCCGAATTTCCTTGAGGCAACAATAAAGCTCGGCTCTCAGTTCCTTCGGATAGGCGCCGCACAGCTCGCCGCACAGCAATTCAACAAAGCGGTCGAGATAAACGACAAAATAGTTGACGCCTATATCGGCCTTGCAATCGCTCAGAAAGCAGCCGGCTATGTATCCGATGCCTTAGTTACATTATCGCTGGCGGCAGCAATCCAGCCAAATAGTTCCTTATTATTCTCTGAAACTGCCGTTTTACAATTCAAGTCTGGCTTCGAGGAGTCCTACTCTCTTTGTGATGAACAAGATAAATTCGACTTTCTAAAAGCTGTTATCGCAGCACATCAGCGTCAAATCGCCCAGCAGCCGCAAAATCCGGAAATTCATTATCGTCTCGGCATCCTGATGATGAGTGCTACAATGATAGCTCAGGCAGTAAAATCTTTTCAGGCCGCCTTGGATATAAACCCAACTTATCACCGCGCCAAAAGTAAGCTTGCTGTTTGTCTATTTGAATCAAACCAAAAAGACCTCGCTCTTGAGCTGCTTACCCCGGCCGACAGTCTTGATAAGAAAACTCTCGAATTACACTACAAAACAGCGCTTCTTTACTGCGATAAATTAAAATTTGCTTCATCGCTTATTAATCTTGACCGTTTCATGGAAAACAATTTCACCTGCTCGCAGTCAACAGCAAACATTTCCGTAGTTCTGCAGAATTTAGGCCTGTTGGACAGAGTAACAACGATGTTGGACAATCTCGCACACACAACAAATCAGGCAATTAATCACAATTCTGCCTAAAAAAGCCAAAATTTATAGAAATCGCCTTATAACCTTAAAACCAAGACCGAATGAAACATAACATATCTTATGGGACGTTAAATCCCGCCTGCGAATTGTCAATATGAAGGGTTATCCATAAGCCCACCAGCCTGTCCCGCCGAAGCTTTAGCGAAGGCGGATTTATCCGGTGGGATATTTATGAATTTTCTTATAAACAAATATTTGGATCAGACCAATTGCACTCAAGCCAATTTTCAGCAATTATCGAAATGTCTGTTAAATCATCACCAAGCCAGGCCATAGCAAATATTGCAAAGTCTATAAAATTGACCTTACAATCGTCATTAAGGTCTCCGGTAATCGGGCTTAAGCATTGTGCATATTTGATTGTAGCGTAATCGCCACCTGTGCTGGAACCGGCACTAACGCCTGTCACATATACATTGCCTGAGTTATCTACTGCGATGGCAGCTGCAAATTCAAATTCATTTCCCGGCCCATTGTACCCGCGAACCCAGAGTTCATTGCCGTTTGTATCGTATTTGATTGTGGCGTAATCACCAGATGTGCTGGAGCTGGAACTGTAGCTTTCGCCTGTCACATAGACATTGCAGGAGTCATCTACGGCGATGGCGGTTGCAGCATCATCCCAATTTCCCGGCCCATTATACCTGGCAACCCAAAGCTGATTACCGCCTGTATCATATTTAATCGTCGCATAGTCATACCGGTATACTTTAGGCACTTTTAATTTTAGGCACTTTACACTTCATCTCGCAGCGATAACGGCTTGCCAAAGATTTCGTAATGCAGAATCGCCCTTCTCATAGCTTCAGGGTCACTGACATCAAGCAATGGTTCGCCAAGATAGGCTACCTCATCTACTTCCATCGGAACGGCGGGACGAGGCCGCTTACTCGTCGGGGCGGAGCGTGCCGTAGCCGGGAGGCCGAGCCTTGACGGGCTAACAAATTCCGGCAGTTCTTCAATTTCCGGCTTAAGCTCTGATTCTTTGGCTTCCAGTCTCGTTGTTGGCATCGCTAACTGTGGTTTAACCCCGTTAGAAATCGTTTCTGCAGTGCCGGCAGGGCGAGCTTGCCTGTCCTGCTTGCCCTGCGACTTGTCCGGTGTAGCGTAAGCGAAGTCGGAAGCTCCGTCGTTTGGAGCGAAGCGGGGAGTGTGGTCGAAGGGCTCGCCCTGCTGCTTCTGGTCTTTTTTGCCCTCGAACTTTTTGGATTTTACAGATTTAAGAATACCGCTCAGGCCGTAAACGACAGCCATTATCACAACGAGCAGTATCTGCATCCAGCCCTCAAAGCCGTCGTTCCTCGCTGCTAAAACCATCTGTGCCCAAAAATAAACCATAGTGTTATTACGTCTTTTCTACGCAGTACGCATCACGCACTACGCATAACGAAACTATTCTTTCTTCGGCGGTTTTGCGATGGAATCTCGCATTGAGGTATCGGCCACAATGTTTTTCATTCGGTAATAGTCCATAATCCCGAGGTTGCCCTTCTTGAAAGCTTCAGCCATAGCCAGCGGCACCTTCGATTCGTTTTCTACCACCAGTGCTCGCATTTCCTGCTCCCGGGCGACCGCCATTGCCCGCCGTTTCTCCGCTTCTGCCTTTGCCCTTTCCAAATCGGCATAGGCCTGGGCCTTCTGGAGTGCTGCACCGATATTCTCGCCCACATCCACATCCGCAATATCAATTGACAAAATCTCAAAAGCCGTCCCCGCATCCAATCCCTTGGCCAGAACCGACTTGGAGATACTATCAGGATTTTCCAGAACGCTCTTATATGTTATTGCACTACCAATGGTCGTAACGATTCCTTCTCCGACACGGGCGATTACTGTTTCTTCAGTAGCACCGCCGACTAATCGCTCGATATTGGCCCGTACTGTTACCCTCGCCTTGGCTTTCAATTGGATTCCGTCCTGAGCAACAGCGTCTATAGTGTTCCTGCCCTTTGCTGGGTCGGGGCAATCAATCACCCTTGGATTTACACTTGTTTTAACTGCATCGAGAATGTCACGACCGGCTAAGTCAATCGCCGTTGCCGTCTGCAATGATAAATCGATATTCGCCCTGTT
>CAZOQJ010000029.1:0-22238 GCA_964581905.1 uncultured Pirellulales bacterium | reverse complement strand
CTGATGCTGATATAACGGTAATAACTCAAGACCAGTTACCATATCGTAGGCCTGCAATACCTGCATTGATTGCTGATTATATAACAGGGCCGGAGGGGGCAAGAGTTTTCCCACCTGAAGCATTAGCTAAGTACGGTATAAAACTAATTTTGCCGGCTGAAGCTACAAACCTTGACCCTAACAACAGAGTTATTTCCGTCTCATCGAATGGTAAAAAAGAGAAACTGAGCTACGACGCGGTGGTGATTGCAACCGGAGGATATCCACTAATACCCAGAATTGCCGGCTCAGATAAAAAAGGCGTTTTCACTTTTACTACATACGAGGCGGCGGCTGGAATCGTGGATGCTGCCAAGAGCGCAAATTGCGCAGTGGTGATAGGAGCAAGTTTTATCGCTCTGGAGATTGCCGAGGCGCTGATGCATAGGGGCCTGGATGTCTATTTCAACGTGCGTTCGAGGATACTAAGAAAACTTGTTGAGCCGGATGTCTCGGAGCTTCTTATGCAAAGGTTCGAAAGGCGGGGTCTGCGGATGCTGGCCGGGGAAGCAATTTCGGGAATTGGGGCAGAGACCCACGTTGAATATGTAATCCACAAAAGGAAAAAAATAGCGACTAATCTCGTAGTGATGGGCACGGGAGTAAAACCAAACGTAGCTCTTGCGGAAAAGTGCGGTATTGAGTCAGGTTCGAGCGGCGCTATTAAGGTTGATAATCGAATGCAAACTTCAGTCGCAGATATTTACGCGGCTGGAGATTGTGCCGAGAGTCCGGAGCTGGGCACTGGTAGATTTGTGTATTCGCCGGTAGGAAGTATCGGAGCTTCGGCTGGGAAGATAGCAGGTAGAAACGCAGCAGGGGCAAATCAGCAAACGAATGGGTTTTTACGGGCTCAGGCTGACCAGATTCTGGGTATGCAGATATTTAGTATAGGTCATAGCACTACAAGCGCAAAGGAAGTTGGCCTTGAGGTTAAGGTACATAATTTAACAGTTCCCGTAAAAAGCCAGATGACAAAGCCCTTTGAGATAGCTAAACTTCTTACCGATGAGAACGATAGAATTGTCGGGGCACAAATTGTAGCTAAAAAGCATGGTTCGCAATTTGCATGGCAGCTGTATCAAGCTGTTCTGGTAGGGGAGAATAGAGAAGAATTTTTGAAGCGTTTTAACTCGCCCCGGATGAAGATGGCTGAGGCATTAGCGAATATCGTAAAGTCAACCGTTCTGGTTGAAAGCATAGGTGAAGGTAAGGCACTAACATTGGCTGACGCAGCCAGCCACAAGAACATCAATTTAGTGAAGTGAGGAATTGTTTATGGATTCGAAAAAACGAAGCAGTGATAAAGCGTCACAGGAAATGATCGAGTATATGTCTGAAGCGGGCATAGAGAACGCCTGGGACAGGCTTGAGCAGCAGGAGCCTCAGTGTGGATTCGGCAAACTTGGGATATGCTGCCGAAATTGTGCTATGGGACCATGCCGGATTGACCCCTTCGGTGAAGGCGCCGAACGTGGTGTCTGCGGTGCCACCGCCGATACCATTGCAGCGAGAAACCTGGTGCGGATGGTTGCCGGAGGTGCAGCGGCGCATTCTGACCACGGTCGTGACATCGCACACACATTCAAGATGGCGGTCGAGGACGAAAGCTGCGATTATAACATCAAAGATGAGCGGAAATTGCGGGAAGTGGCGGCAAGATACGGCATCGAGACAAAAGGCAGACAGACAAAGGAGATTGCCAGCGACCTGTCTGAGGCAGTGATGATCGATTTCGGCAGGCAGGAGGGGACACTTGTCAGTGCCGCGGCTTATGCGCCGCCGGCCAGGCAAAAGGTCTGGAGGGAATTCGGCGTAACTCCCCGTTCAATTGACCGGGAAATTGTTGAGATTATGCACAGGACACACATAGGCGTGGGTTCAGACTATAAGAATCTTGTAAAGCAGGGCCTGCGAGCGTGTCTGTCCGATGGATGGGGTGGCTCGCTTGTAGCAACGGAGCTTTCAGATATCTTGTTTGGCAGCCCTCAGCCGATTCGCTTTGGTGCCAATCTTGGTGTCCTTGATGCCAAGCAGGTCAACATAATTGTGCATGGCCACGAGCCGACTTTGTCAGACATAATCGTGGCGGTATCGCAGGAACCCGAGCTTGTAAAAATGGCTAAGGACAAAGGCGCCGAAGGTATCAACCTTGCCGGTATGTGCTGTACTGCTACTGAGATATTGATGCGTCATGGGATACCGGTCGCTGGCAATTTCCTGCAGCAGGAACTGGCGGTGATGACCGGCGTGGTGGACTTGATGGCTGTGGATGTACAGTGTATTATGCCTGCGCTTGGTTCGCTGTCCGGCTGTTTTCATACCAAGTTGATTACCACCTCGCCGAAGTGCAAAATCGCCGGCGCAGAACATATTGAATTCCACGAGGACAGGGCAGTGGAAACGGCCAGGGAAATCATCAAAATCGCCATTGAGAATTTTAAGAACAGGAAAGGTAAGGCAAAGATTCCGAAGGTAATGGAGCGCGGAATTGCCGGTTTTACGACGGAAAATATTTTTTACAATCTTGGCGGCAGGTTTCGTGCAAGTTATCGTCCCCTGAATGATAATATTATTAACGGCCGAATACGCGGTGCTGCCGGCGTTGTGGGCTGTAACAATCCTAAGCAGGTGCACGATTACGGTCACCTGACACTGATAAAGGAACTTATCAAGAATAACGTTTTGGTGGTAAGTACGGGCTGTAGTGCGATTGCTGCTGCTAAGGCGGGACTGATGAGGCCGGAAGCTGCAGCTAAATATTGTGGCGAAGGGCTGGCTGAAGTTTGTGAGACGGTGGGTATTCCACCGGTGCTTTACGTTGGCTCTTGCGTTGATAACAGCAGGATATTAACCATTTTGGCCAATGTCGTGGCCGAGGGTGGTTTGGGTGAGGATATTTCAGAGTTGCCTGTCGCCGGCGCTGCACCCGAATGGATGTCAGAAAAAGCGGTTTCAATCGGAATGTATTTCGTTGCTTCAGGGGTTTATACCGTTATCGCCGAGCCGCTGCCCATTCTCGGCGCTCCAAATCTAACGCGTTATTTAACAGAGGAAATTGAAAAGGATATAGGTGGCAAATGGGCCTTTGAACGAGACCCTATCAAGGCCGCTAATATGATGATTGAGCATATTGAAAAGAAACGGGATGCTCTGGGAATCAACATGGAGAAAGAACGTAAGCTTTACGATATGGAAGAACGACGGGAATTAGCAGTAGAGTAATTACCAAAACTCGAAATCCGAAGCACGAAATTCGATATTCGGATTTCTATAAAGTAGGAAAGGATTAGTCGATGTCAAGGATTATTGCATCAGCAGCGATACGTGGTGCTCATAGAATAGCCAAGCAGGCAGAAGATATTTTAGCGAGAGCTATCAAGGAAAAAAACAAAGATTGCCGAGTCGAGTTTCCCAATACCGGCTATTACATACCGATTATTTATTCCATCACCGGTAGAGCGGTGGAAAAACTGGGTGATTTCGAGGAGGTAATGGCAGAAGAAATCAAACCCTTGCTGCCCCCGCTGGTTGACGATGAGTTATGGATACCTTACCTGGGGCCGGCCCTGGATGCGGGTATGGCGACGCTGTTTGCAGAGGAGATTATCGAAGCGTGCAGATATTTAATCGGCCCTAATCCGGTGGATGGTATCTGGTTAGGTGCAGCAGACGATGTAATTCTGCGCGAGCGCGGCATTCAGTTTGTGGACGGCACGGCCCCTGGTTTTGCGGCCATTGTGGGTGCTGCCCCGGACGTGAAAACGGCAGTGAAAATCGCCAGGAAATGTCAGGAAAGAAGTCTGTATGTTTTTATGGCAGGGCACAACAACGGAACGACTTTCGCCGAGCAGCTTGTTGAAGGCGGCGTGCAGTTGGGCTGGGATACCCGTCTTGTTCCTTTCGGGCGTGAGATTACTGCGGCGATATATGCCGCGGGTTTTGCGGCCAGGGTTGGGCTGAGCTACGGGGGTATTCCAGCAGGTGATTTCAAGCGAAATCTTCTTTACAACAAAGACAGGGTCTTTGCATTTGTTATACCTCTCGGCGAGGTTACGGACGAGTGGTATGCTACTGCTGCTGGCGCAATTAATTTTGGCTTCCCTGTCATCGCTGATTCTGATATTCCGGAAATTCTGCCAACCGGTGTATGCACCTACGAGCACGTTGTATCTAATATCCCACATGACCAGATTGTGGAAAAAGCTATCGAGGTTCGCGGCTTGAAGATAAAGGTGGCGAAAATAGATATTCCGGTGGCACATAGCCCTGCATTTGAGGGTGAACGTATCCGCAAAGACGATATGCATTGCGAGTTTGGCGGCCAGAGGACGCCGGCTTTTGAATGGCTTCGCATGCTGGATATCAGCGAGGTTGAAGATGGAAAGGTAGAGGTTCAAGGGCCGGACGTCGATTCACTTGAGGAGGGGGGGAAGCTTCCGTTGGGCATTGTAGTCGAGGTGGCGGGCAGAAAAATGCAGGCTGACTTTGAGCCGGTTCTTGAGCGCCAAATTCATACATTTATGAACGAAGCACAAGGGCTGTGGCATATGGGCCAGCGAGACATAAGCTGGATACGAATCTCCAAGGATGCCTTCAAGGTGGGGTTCAGACTTGAGCATATAGGCAAGCTGCTGCATGCAATGTACCATGACCGGTATTCGAGTATTCTGGATAAGGTTCAAGTTAAGATATTCACGGATGAAAAGCAGGTTCTAAAGCTGCGTGAGCAGGCGGTGAAAGTGTATGCCGAGCGTGATGCGCGTCTGGCTGGTATGGTAGATGAGGACATAGAGACATTTTATTCGTGTACGCTGTGCCAGAGTTTTGCCCCGAACCACGTATGTGTGGTTTCGCCGGAGCGTCCCGGTTTGTGCGGTGCTTATAGCTGGCTGGACTGCCGGGCGGCGTATGAAATAACCCCATCGGGGCCAAATCAGCCGATATCGAAGGGTAATTGTATCGAGCCGACCATAGGGCAATGGGACAAGGTAAACGCATTTGTTCTCAAGGCCAGCGGTGGTAACATCGAGCGAATGAGCCAGTACAGTATGATTACCGACCCAATGACTTCTTGTGGCTGTTTCGAATGCATCGCTGCGGTTCTGCCGAGTACAGGCGGGATAATGATTGTAAACCGCGAGTTTATCGAGATGACACCGTGCGGGATGAAGTTTTCTACGCTCGCAGGGACCGTCGGTGGCGGACAGCAGACGCCTGGGTTCATCGGGCATTCAAAGCACTACATTAACTCGAAAAAATTCATCGCTGCAGAAGGAGGGATTAAACGGATTGTTTGGATGCCTACTATGCTCAAAGAAGAAATTAAAGAGTTCTTTATCAAAAGAGCGGAGGAACTTGAACTCGGTGGCCAAGATTTCCTCGCCAAGATAGCTGACGAGAACACTGCGACAACAGAAGAAGAGGTCCTGGAATTTATTACCAAAGCTGAGCACCCTATAACTACTTTGGAGCCAATGTTCTAAAGCACGGACTGACACGGACTGACACGGATGGACACGGACTTGAGTCTTATTATGAAATTTGGAATATACTGGAAGTGAAGAAAGGAAAGTTTTTATGGCGCTGACAGGATTGGAAATCTTCAAGCTCTTACCAAAAACCAACTGCAAAAAGTGTGGTATGCCGACTTGTCTGGCCTTTGCTATGGCGCTCGCTCAGAAGCGTGCCAAACTCGATGATTGTCCCGATGTTTCAGAAGAGGCCAAAGAAAAGCTTGCAGCGGCTGCTGCTCCGCCGATGCGTAAGGTTGCGTTTGGTAGTGGTGATAATCAAGTGGCTGTTGGGCAAGAGACGGTTATGTTCCGGCATGAGGAGAAATTTCATAATCCTACAGTCATAGGGGCAAGTGTTTCGGATAAGCTTAGCGGCGAGGATTTAACCAAACGCATTGAATCCATAAATGCACTGAAGTTTGAGCGAGTCGGAACTAAGCTCGCAGTTACGGCCATAGTTGTGAGCAATGACAGCGGTGAGACCTCAACTTTTGCACAGGCCGCTGAGACAGTGAAAAACGCAAGCAGTCTTGCGCTAATTTTGGTTTCTGATTCGGCTGAGGCCATGGCTGCTGCGGTCGCCAAGACCAAAGAGGCTGTGCCTTTGCTTGCGTCGGCAAGTGCTGATACGGCCGAGGCAATGGCAAAAATAGCAAAGGAAAACAACTGTCCGTTGGTTGTGAAAGCTGATTCCATTGAGGCCATTGCAGAGCTGAGCGAGAAAATTAGAGCTCAGGGAGTTGAGGATATTGTGTTAAACCTTGATGTTCCTAACATACGGGACCAGTTGTGTAACCTCTCGAGGATGCGGGCTTTGTCGCTTAGAAAGCTCTTCCGTCCTTTAGGCTATCCAACAATATCCTTTATTACAGAAGGCGATTCCGACCAGCAAGCTGTCACTGCTATCAGTTTGATTTGCAAGTATTCCAGCATCGTTGTAGTTGATATCATCGAGCCATATATGTTTTTGCCGATGCTGACGACGGTGATGAATGTTTTCAGCGACCCACAGAAGCCGGTTCAGGTGGAGCCGAAGGTGTATTCTATTGGTGAGCCGAATGAGAGTTCACCATTTTTGTTTACAACAAACTTTTCACTTACATATTACACGGTGGAATCAGATGTCGAAGCCAGCAGAATACCAAGCTATATCCTTGTGGTCGATACCGAAGGTACGAGCGTGTTGACGGCTTATTCGGGAGATAAGCTCAACGAAAAGACGGTATCTGATGCTATGACCAAATGTGGGGTAGAAAAGCTGGTTAAGCACCGCAAGCTAATAATACCCGGTTATGTGGCGGTGATGAGCGGTAAACTTGAAGAGGCCACCAACTGGGAAATTATGGTGGGGCCGAGGGAAAGCTCAATGATACCTAAATTTCTGCAGGAAGTCTGGAAATAAATTTGTTGCTTGTGACTCGTCACTCGTACGGCGTACGGGACACGAGACATGGGTTAGGGGCCACAAAAATGGAAGAGAGTAAAAAGAGAGAATACACAGTTCATTTTGAGCCGAGCGGCTTGAAGGTAAAAGTTCGCAGTGGAGCGATTCTGCTTCAAGCGGCTCGCAGAGCGGGCATTTATTTAAGTAGTATTTGCGGCGGGGACGGATACTGCGGCAAATGCAAAGTAATAATCGACGAGGGTCAGTTCGAAAGCAGGCCTACCACCTTACTTACTCCTGATGAGACAAGAGAAAATATTGTTTTGGCCTGTCAGACCAAGGTGCTTTCTGATATGACCGTGACTGTTCCGAAGTATCACAGCCTGGAAACAAGTCAGATACTTATGGATACAGACGCCCACCGATTCAGCGAGCTGACCGGTGAGCCGACAGCAGGTGTGTTTGAGTATGACCCCTTGGTTAAGAAGATGTGTCTTGAAATGACACCGCCGAGCGTTCAGGAACATACAGCAGACCACGAGCGTCTATATCTTGCTATAAGGAAACAAATCGACGCTCCTATAATGCAAACCGGCTTTCGCATTTTGCAACAGCTTTCGGAGGTTCTTATCAAGGCTAATTACAAGGTTGCAGTTACGATAGGCCGGCGTGGCGGAACTACTGAGCTTATTGAGATTGAACCGGGTGGGCGGTGTGAGACCAATTTTGCCGTTGCTGTGGACCTGGGCACGACCACTGTAGTTGCTCATCTTATCGACCTGACCAATGCCACTACAGTAGATACTGAAGCTACATATAACAGCCAGATTAATTTTGGTGAAGATTATATTCGTCGAATTATCTATGCGGAGGAAAATGATGCTTTTGATGAGATGCAGAACCGTATTGTGCACGATGTGAATGACTTGATTGTAACACTGGCATCAAGGCAGAAAATCGATTTGCAGGATATAACCGCCGTGATATGTGCCGGCAATACAGCGATGGTGCATTTTTTACTGAATCTGGACTCGAGGCGTATACGCAGAGAACCTTATGTTGCTTCAGCCGGTTTTGTGCCTCCTATCCGGGCGGCGGAAGTCGGCATTCAGATTAATAAACGGGGCTTGTTGTATTGTCTTCCCAGTGTGGCTGCCTATATTGGTAGTGACATAGTAGCAGGAGTGCTGACGACGCGGATTTATACCAAAAAAGGAATCTCACTTTTTGTCGATATTGGGACAAACGGCGAGGTGGTTCTCGGTAATCGCGATTGGCTGACTTGCGCCTCAAGCTCTGCAGGGCCTGCTTTCGAGGGAAGTGGCGTCAAACATGGTATGCGGGCACAAGCAGGGGCTATTGAAAAACTGGATATTCTAAGTGATGGCTCGATAGAATATAAAACTGTTGGTAATAAACATCCGGTAGGAATTTGTGGGTCGGGGCTTTTAGACACACTCGCGGAATTATTCATAAATGGGATTATAGACCGAACCGGAAGGTTTATAACTAATGGTGAGACGAGAGTAGCGGAAGGGGATGAAGGTAAACAGTTCCAGATAGTGCCGGCGGATAACAGTCACCAGGAGATAGTGATTACCCAGGCAGATATCAATAATTTGGTTCGCTCCAAAGCGGGGGTCTTTGCTGCTATTCGGGTACTTATGGAAGCAACGCAAACAAAAACGGAAGACCTGGAAGCGGTTTATTTAGCCGGAGGGTTTGGAAATTTTCTGAATGTTAAGCAGGCTGTTACTATCGGAATGCTACCAGATGTACCATTGGATAAGATTCAATTTGTAGGAAACACATCAATCGCAGGGGCCAAAACGGTTCTGATGAGCCGAAAGGCTCTGGAAACAGCCGAGGAAATTGCAAATAGTATGACCTACTTTGATTTGATGAGTCATCCGGGATATATGGATGAATTTATCAAGGCAGGTTTTTTGCCTCACACAGATTTATTATTGTTTCCTTCAGTAGCAGAGGGCGTAATGCATCGTGCGTGATGCGTCATATAAGAAGTATATGCAATACAAGGTGCAAAAATGGCAACAACTATTGCAATGAGCGGAAAAGGCGGTTCGGGCAAGACAATTCTGGCTGCTATGTTTATCAGGTATTTGCTGGAGGAACGCCCCGGCAGAGCTATCCTTGCGGTGGATGCTGACCCTAATTCCTGCCTGGGTGCAGAGCTGGGAGTTAAATCAGTTGGAACCATTGCGGAAATTCGCGAACAGTCACGCTCGAAGTCACCAAGCACCGGGGGTATGGATAGGGTGCATGCGTTCGAGTACGGCATCCAGCAGGCAATTACTGAAGCGTCCGGGTTCGATTTGCTTACGATGGGCCGGCCTGAAGGGCCGGACTGCTATTGTGCGGCCAATAATATGCTGCGGATGTTTCTCGATAAGCTAAGCTCTCAATATCAGTTTGTAATTATAGATAACGAAGCGGGAATGGAGCACCTGTCCCGCAGAACTACGAATAATGTTGATTTGCTGTGTATCGTGGCGGAGCCAACATCTATCGGGGTACTTACAGCTCAAAGGATTTCCGAGCTTGCCGAACAATTGCCAATATTAGTAAAAGAAACAGCAGTTGTATGGAATAAGGTAGATGGCAAATCTGATGTACCAAAGTTGGGAGAAATAAAAATCTTAGGGACTGTGCCCTATGACCAGTCATTATTTGCTGCTTCAGTGCAGGCCAAGACGGTTTTTGACCTTGAAGGTAATGGTCCGGCACTTCTTGCGGTACAGGAAATATTCGAAAATAAACTGAATCTTAACAAAACGACACTTGATAAAAAATAATTGATAAGCAATTTTGGAGGATTTCAAATGGCAGTTCCTGAGATAAGTGAAGGTTTTGTCGGCTCTGTAAACCGAATTACCCTTGGAGCTACTAAAGAACAGGGGGGAACTCGAACCTCAATAGTAACCATAGGTGGGGCACGTAATGTCGTCTATGGCGGCTCGATAGAAGAAACAGGCGAAAAACCGGTGATTGCTGTGGATGTTCTTGACAGCAAGCCGGAAGATTGGCCTGATGTCTTGGCTGAAAGCTATAAGGATGTGCTTGATAGTCCAGGTGACTGGGCCAAAAAGTGCGTGGAGGAATTCGGGGCCGATTTGATATGCGTCAAATTCGAGGGCATTCATCCCGACAAGGCAGATGAAGATGCCGACCATGCTGTTAAGGTTACCGAGGAGGTATTGAAAGCGGTAGGGATTCCTCTCGTGCTGTGGGGTTGTGGAAATGACGAAAAAGACAACCAGGTTATGCCCAAGGTAAGCGAAGCTGCGAAAGGAGAAAAATGCCTTATTGGGACAGTTGCCGAGGATAATTATAAGGCGCTGACCGCTATCGCTTTGGCGGACGGTCATTACCTTATCACTGAGGCCCCTCTGGATATCAATATAGCCAAACAGGTTAATATTTTGGCTTCTGATATGGGCTTTCCGCTGGAGAGGATAATTACGTTTCAGTCGACGGGAGCGTTGGGATATGGAATAGAATATGCCTATTCGATTCAAGAACGCCAGCGTTTGGCAGCTCTTGGCGGCGATAAGATGATGGCAATGCCGGTTATCTGTGACGTCGGCTATGAATCCTGGCGGGCAAAGGAGGCCAAGCTTGTGGATGCCCCTGGTTGGGGTCCACCTGCTGAGCGAGGGCCGATGTGGGAGGCAGCTACAGCTATTTGTTTATTGCAGGCAGGAGTTGATATAATTCGTATGCGACATCCAAAAGCTGTCGCTACCGTTAAGAGTTTTATCAATCAAATTTGGTCGTGACTTCGGACATAGAATACTAAATATGAGCGTCGAATAAAGGGAGGCTATTATGATATTAATTGCAGAACGAATTAATGGAATGTTTACTGATGTTAAGCGGGCCATTGCAGAAAAAGACAAAAAGGTCATTCAAGAGCTTGCCAAAAAGCAAACCGAGGCAGGTGCTAGTTATCTGGATGTGAATGTAGGTACCGCAGCGGCAGACCAGGAAGGGACAATGCAGTGGCTTGTTGAAACCATCCAGGAAAGCTGCACGACGGCCTTGTGTCTGGACTCACAAAAACCAGATGTTATCGCTGCGGGATTAAAGGTCATCAATGCTGACAATGGCGTTATCCTGAACTCTACACCATTGAATAGGAAAAACGATGACCAAATCCTGGACAGATACATAGAAATGGCCAACCAGACAGGACCAAAATCAAGTATTATCGCCCTTACTATGGACAAAAATGGTGTACCTCAGGATGTAGACACTCGTGTAGCTATCGCTGCAGAAATTGTGTCCAAGGCGCAGGATTTGGGTTTTGACGCCCAGCGATTATTTATAGACCCTATTGTTTTGCCGGTCAAAGTGCCAAATGCCCAGATTCAGCCCACCAGTATTTTGACTGCAATGGACCAGATAAGAATGCTATGCGACCCTGCTCCACATATGACGGTAGGGCTGTCAAATATGTCCCAGGGAGCAAGTGAGAGAAGTTTGATAAATCGAGTTTTTCTTGCTATGGCTATTTCTCATGGTCTGGATTCTGCAATTGTGGATGTGTTCGACCAGGATTTAGTCAATGTAGTGGCAACTTCTGATATGTTGATGAATAAACAGATATATTCGGACAGCTTCTTGAAAGCATATACAGATATGAATAAAGCGTGAAGTGTTAAGTAAAAAAATATGATAACAAGATACAAGGAGTCACGAATGAAGCTTGACCCAACACAGATGAAGGATTGGCAGATTGCCGAGGCAGCTGAAGAAAACATGCCAACTACGGAAGAATGGCGGGGGAGAATGGGCTTAGAAAAGGATGAAGTGCTTGCCTATGGGAGAATAGCTAAGCTGGATTTCTTGAAAATTATTGACCGTCTCAAGGATAAACCCGATGGTAAGTACATAGAAGTGACTGCTATAACTCCTACGCCCTTGGGCGAAGGCAAGACTACTACAACTATGGGTATCCTCGAGGGCATGGGTAAGCGAGGACTGAATGTAGGTGGTTGTATCCGCCAGCCCTCAGGTGGGCCTACTATGAATATCAAGGGCTCCGCTGCTGGCGGCGGCATCGCATTACTTATCCCAATGACCGAATTCTCCATGGGGCTTACCGGAGACATTAACGACATCATGAATGCCCATAACCTTGCGATGGTTGCTCTTACTGCGAGGATGCAGCATGAGCGCAATTACGATGATGCTCAACTGGAAAGGTTAACCAGAATGCGACGCTTAGATGTAAACCCCACTCGGGTGGAGATGGGCTGGGTCCTGGACTTCTGCGCCCAGAGCCTTAGGAATATCATCATCGGCCTTGGTGGGCGTATGGATGGATTTATGATGCAGTCCAAATTCGGTATTGCCGTTAGCTCAGAGCTTATGGCTATGCTATCTATTGTCACTGACCTGAAAGACCTGCGCAAAAGAATGGACGAAATTACAGTTGCGTTTGATAAAAAGGGTAATGCAATTACCACAGGTGACTTAGAGGTGGGTGGTGCCATGACTGCCTGGATGCGCAACACTATCAACCCTACTTTATGCTGCACGGTGGAGTATCAGCCCTGCATGGTGCACGCTGGGCCGTTTGCCAATATTGCTGTGGGTCAGTCTTCCATAATTGGTGACCGAGTTGGGCTGAAGCTGTTTGACTATCACGTTACTGAAAGTGGATTTGGAGCCGACATCGGCTTCGAAAAGTTCTGGAATGTAAAGTGCCGTTATAGTGGGCTCAAGCCACATGTATCAGTACTCACCGCAACTATCCGGGCGTTAAAAATGCACGGAGGTGGACCAAAGGTGGTCGCTGGTATAGACTTGCCTGACGAATATAAATCAGAGAATGTGGCACTTGTCGAGAAAGGTCTGCCCAACCTGCTGCATCACATCAATACTGTTCGAACCTCAGGCATTAACCCGGTGGTGTGCATTAATAGTTTCCATACCGATACTAAGGAAGAGATTGCCTTGGTTCGCAAGGCTGCCGAGAGTGCAGGAGCACGCTGTGCTGTTTCCAGTCACTGGGCTGATGGCGGTGACGGTGCTTTGGAGCTGGCTGATGCCGTCAAGGAAGCATGTGAGCAGGAGACTGAATTTAAGTTCCTTTATCCCTTGAAAATGAAGTTCAGAGAGAGGGTCGAAAAAATCGCTAAAGTAGCTTATGGTGCTGATGGCGTTAGCTGGACGCCCGATGCAGAGGCCAAGGCTAAAAGTCTGGAGTCTGATCCCAAATATGATGATTACGCTACTATGATGGTGAAGACCCATCTCAGTCTTACTCATGACCCGGCTCTAAAGGGTGTGCCCAAGGGATGGACACTGCCTATCCGTGACATATTGATATATTCAGGCGCCAAATTCCTCTGCCCCTGCGCCGGAACCATCAGCCTTATGCCAGGAACTTCGTCTAACCCCGCCTTCAGAAAGGTTGATGTCGACGTCAATACAGGGAAGGTTAGCGGTTTATTTTGAGCGCATCGGGTAAAAAGGTATTTTTTGCCTTTAAATATCAGTTCTTTAACAATAAAATATCGATGGAGCAGTAGAAAACCCAAAGAACATCGTTTGTGATAGGATAATAGTCGTTGTAGCAATATTCAAAACAGCTTTTGGAATAAATTATGCAGCCTATATTACAATTAGCGCTGGACCATCAAAACCTTGCTCGTGCCCTGAAGGTCGCCGCCGAAGCAGTTGCAGGCGGAGTGGATTGGCTCGAAGCTGGTACGCCTCTTATTAAGAGTGAGGGATTGGAGACAGTTCGTGCCTTGAGGCGGGAGTTTGCGTCTGTAAGGATAGTCGCGGATATGAAAATAATTGATGCCGGTCGTCTGGAGACTGAATGTGCAGCAAAAGCCGGTGCAGACATTATTCATGTTCTCGCTTCGGCCTCAGACGCCACTATAATTGAATGCATCGAAGCCGCTCGCCGCTATGATGCCAAAATCACTGTTGACCTTCTCGGTCTTGAGAGCACCGAAAGAATGCTCCAACGCGCAAAAGAAGTTGAATCGATGGGGGCGTTCGCAGTTTGTGTACACACACCCATAGATATGCAAATGCAGGGCAAGCAGCCCTTTGAGGATTTGAAGGCGATTGCCTCGGCTGTAAGTATTCCGGTGGCCGTTGCAGGAGGAATTAACTCTGAGACGGTTGTGGACGCAATAAAAGCTGGAGCAACGATTATAATTGTCGGTGGTTCTATTACAAAGTCAGTCGATGCCAGGGCAGCGACCGAGACTATGAAAAAGGCCATGTCCACGGGCGTTCCGGCAAGAACTACTTTTTTTAAACGTGGTGATGAAAAAGATATCGCCGAAGTGCTGGCTAAGACATCGGCTGCGGATGTGACCGAAGCCCTGCACAATAGCGGTGAATTAGCAGATATTCAACCCATCGTGCAGGGGGTGAAGATGGTAGGCCGGGCTCTTACGGTCTGGACTTATCCTGGTGATTGGAGCAAGCCCGTTGAGGCAATAGACGAGGCAGAACCAGGGCAGGTAATTGTGATAGATGCGGGAGGCATGCCACCTGCAGTTTGGGGTGAAAAAGCTACGAAAAGCTGCCTGCAGCGTAAGCTTGCCGGCGTAGTTATTAATGGTGCTATTCGAGATGTTGCAGATATTCGCAGGATGAAGTTCCCGGCGTTTGCAAAGCTTATAACACCGGTAGCTGGTGAGCCGAAAGGACAGGGGATGATTGGCGTGCCGATAAAAATTGGAGGTCAGAATATCCGTTCTGGTGACTGGATTGTAGGTGATGATGATGGGGTTGTGGTGATTCCACAGGAAAAGGCCGTTGAAGTGGCAAACCGAGCTCAGGTGGTTGTCGAGCGGGAAGAACGTGAGATGACAGAAATCGAACAAGGAAGTACTTTAGGCAAGGTGTCAGAATTGATGCGGTGGGAGCAAGTGGGCAGAAGAAGTGGCAAAAAAGTTAAAAGTAAACAGAAATCTGATTGAGCTTGTAACGGCACAACTTGCCGGTATCAAGGCACTGATTGGTCAAATAGAACAGTCGGTGTCGGATA
Source organism: uncultured Pirellulales bacterium (assembly GCA_964581905.1). Taxonomy (GTDB): domain Bacteria; phylum Planctomycetota; class Phycisphaerae; order Sedimentisphaerales; family Anaerobacaceae; genus CAZBWE01. The sequence continues at coordinate 7,255 of CAZOQJ010000029.1, read as the reverse complement.
AAATTATTGAAGTGATTTTGCAAGCTGATAAGATTTTTATCACGGGTCAGGGCAGAAGCGGCTTGGTTGCCCAGTGCCTTGCTACCCGGCTGGCACAGATTGGTTTTGATGTACATATTCCAGGACAGGCAACCTGTCAGAAAATCGAAGGTCCAGACCTGCTGATTGCGTTTTCCTGCAGGGGGTCGACAAAGACTGTTGTTGAGTATGCACGGGTCTCTCGGGAAGTTGGAGCTAATATTGCCGTCGTAACGGCTTTTGGCGATTCTACTCTGGCCAAGCTGGCAGATGAGGTTGTGCTGATGCCATCAGACGATGAGGGTATCAGGGCCAAGTGCCGTTATCCTGTTGGACCTAACAATAATACTTTGTTTGAACAAGCGGCGTTTTTATATGTTGACGCATTAGTTTATATTCTTTTAGAGCGAAAAGGAATCTGCAAAAGTATAATCAGCCAAAGACATACGAATCTTGAATAGACATGGTGAGAATTATGTACTTTGAGGGCCAATTCAAACAGTATATGGACGACCTGGCAGGTAAGAAAGCAGCCCCTGGTGGTGGAAGTGCAGCCGCGGCGGCAGGTGCTCTTGGTGTGAGCCTGCTTAGTATGGTAGCAAATTTCACGGTAGGTAAAGATAAATACAAGGATGTTGAGGCCGAAGTGCAAGAGATTTTATCATCGGCTGAAAAGTTCCGTGCAGAGTTACAAAGGTTAATTGATGAGGACGTAGTTGCGTACAAGGAAGTCTCTGCCGCTTATAAAATGCCCAAGGAAAGTGAGGAAGAAAAAACAGCAAGAAGCGAAGCTATTCAGGCGGCCCTGAAGCAAGCTATGTCAGTACCTTTGGCAATCTGCGGGAATTTGTCTGGAGCCATTGGTTTGTGCGAGCCGCTTCTGGAAAAAGGCAACGTCAATCTGATAAGTGACGTGGGAGTGGCTGCTGAGCTTATTGCCGGCGGTTTTGCTTCGGCTGTTTTAAATGTTGAAATAAATCTATCCGGAATTAAAGACCCGGATATGGTCAGTAAAATCAGGGATGAATTGTCATCCAAGGGAAAACAAATCCAGATAACCAGAGAGAAAATCGTTAGTCAGACAAAGGAGAAGATTCGATGACAGCAATTTTATTACAGGGAGAAGAGTTAGCTTCCAAAATTAAAGAGCAGCTAAAAAGGGATGTGGAAGATTTGAAATCCAAGGGGGTTTCGCCGCATCTGGTAGCGGTTCAGGTAGGCGAGAGCCCGGCAGCCCGGGTGTATCTTAAGCAGCAGCAGAAGGCCTTTGATGAGATAGGCCTTGAATACGAAGTAAAGCAGTTAGCCGAATCGACCACTCAGCAGGAGCTTTTGGATTTCATAGAACAGCTAAACGGGGATGGTTCGGTTACCGGCATACTTCTGATGATGCCCCTTCCTGAAGGAATAGATGCCCGGCAGGTACAGGTAAAGATTGCGCCAGATAAAGATGTTGAGGGTATGCACCCGGCTAATATGGGCCGGCTCGTTTATGGCGAGATGGGGCTATCGCCTTGCACAGCTCGGGGGGCAGTTGAGCTACTTAAATCGAGCGGCGTAGAGCTTAAAGGCAAAGAGGTGGTTGTAGTAGGACATTCAGAGATTGTAGGCAAGCCACTTGCTTTGATGTTACTCTCGTCTCAAATGGAATCTCCCACTGTTACTGTTTGCCATGTAGCAACAAAGGACCTTGCCTTTCATACTAAAAGGGCAGATATCGTGCTTGTTGCCGTGGGTAAGCCGGGGCTTATTCAAGCAGATATGGTAAAAGAAGGTGTTATCGTGATTGATATTGGTATAAACCGTGTTCCTGTTACTGATGAAAAAGGCAATCCTGTGCTGAATGAAAAGGGCAAACCGAAGAAAAAAACCGTTGGTGATGTGGATTTTGAGGCAATAAAGGAAAAAGCCAGTTTCATAACGCCCGTACCGGGGGGGGTAGGCCCGATGACAACAACGATGCTGCTTTATAACACGGTCGAATCAGCCAAAAGAGTTGCTGGTATTTCATCCGGCAATTGATAGATATCCAAAAAAGACCATACACGGAAAGGAAGGAGATGGATACTAAGAAATATCCGGTGATTTGGTTGCAGGGGGCAGGTTGTACGGGCTGCTCTATATCTGTTTTAAATGCAGTAAGCCCCAGGATTCAAAATCTTTTGCTGGATGAGCTTGTACCCGGCCAGCAGCTTAGCTTGTTGTTCCATGCAACAATAATGGCAGGTCAGGGAGAGCCGGTCATTAAGGTTTTGAAGGACACCGAAAAAAACAGAAAGGGCGGCTACATATTGGTTGTTGAAGGGGCAATTCCAACGGCTGAAGGTGGCATATACGGCAGTGTTGGTGAAGAGGGCGGCAAGCATTTGACTGTTCAACAGGGTGTTGAAGAACTTGGACGAAATGCTCTACTTACAGTTGCCCTCGGCACCTGTGCTGCTTATGGCGGAATACCGGCGGCGAAGCCCAATCCCACTTTGTGTAAGGGTGTCCAAGTGATATTTAATGAAAAAGGTATCGAGACGCCGGTTGTCAATGTTCCTGGTTGTCCTCCGCATCCCGACTGGTTTACGGGTACAATATCTGTAATACTTTTTTCGGGAGTCCAGGCCCTTGATTTAGATGAACTGGCACGACCAAAACTTTTCTATGGTCAGTTGATTCACGAAAACTGTCCCAGACGCGCAGACTTCGATAAGGGTAAATTCGCTGAAAAACTGGGCGACCCAGGCTGCCTCTATAAATTAGGATGCAAAGGCCATTATACCAATGCCGATTGTCCTTTGAGGCAGTGGAATAATGGTGTGAGTTGGTGTGTCAAGGCCGGCTCGCCGTGTCTGGCGTGTGTTGAGCCGGAGTTTCCGGATGGTACGTCACCGATGTACGAAAAAATTACCTATGGGAAGCTGCAATGAGCACAAAAATAAAAATCGACCCAATAACGAGAATAGAAGGTCATCTGGCTATCGAGGTAATAATCGAAGATGGCGTAGTAAAGGAGGCAAAAAGTGCCGGCACGCTCTTTCGCGGTTTTGAGATAATTCTTCAGGGCAGAGACCCTCGTGACGCCAATCGTTTGACGCAGCGAATATGCGGCGTGTGCCCGACCGCCCATGCAACTGCATCGGCTTTGTGTCTCGATGATGCGTTCGGTTTGAATGGCAAGGTTCCCAATAATGGCCAGATTCTCCGGGCTCTGATTTTAGGCTCCAATTTCCTCCAATCTCATATCCTTCATTTTTATCATCTGGCAGCATTGGATTATGTTGATGCAGCCGGTGTCGTGGGTGATTTGTCGCCTTTTGTGCCGCGTTATGAGGGTGATTATCGCGTGAGTGGTGGTGCAAATGCTGAGTTGGTCAATCATTACATCAAGGCGCTGGATATCAGACGCAAATGCCAGGAGATGCTTTCGATTTTCGGCGGAAAGATGCCGCATAATGTCGGCATCGTACCCGGCGGAGTTACCGAAAAACCCACCGAGGACAAAATAGCCAATTTTCTGTGGCGATTGAATGAAATAAGAGACTTTGTTGACAATAGCTACATCCCAGATGTGATAGCTGTAGCAAAGGCGTACAGTGACTATTTTGAGATTGGCAAAGGCTGTAAGAGACTTGTTGCTTACGGCGGTTTTGATTTGCCGACGGGTAAGCTGTTTAAGGCAGGTGTTGTTTATGAGGATTTGAAAGCTACGGATTTTGTCAAAGAGAATATCACAGAGGATTTGAAGCATTCCTGGTATGCGGATTCGGAATCCGGCAAGAACCCTGCAAAGGGCGAAACAAAACCGCAGCCGAAAAAGACACAGGGCTATTCATTTATTAAGTCTCCTCGGTATAAAGGTGAGGTCTGTGAGCTTGGGCCTTTAGCACGGATGGTGAATAATTATGTGCAGGGTGATGCAGAAGTAAAAGAATTAGTTGATTCGGTGCTCAGCCAGTTTGATGCCGGGGTTGATGTTCTTTATTCAGTACTTGGTCGGCATGCAGCAAGGGCTTTAGAGTCAAAGCTTGTTGCTGATGCTATGGTTGGATGGTTAATGCAGCTAAAGCCTGATGAACCGTCGATTGTTCAGGCCGAGATTCCTGAGCAGAGTGAAGGTACAGGTTTAACCGAAGCTCCCAGAGGTGCGTTGGGGCATTGGATGACTATCAAGGATAAGACAGTCCAGCGGTACCAGGTTATTACGCCTACGGCCTGGAATGCTTCTCCGAAAGATGATAGAGACCAACCAGGAGCGTTGGAGCAGGCAATGATGGGTACTAAGGTGAAGGATAAAGATAATCCATTTGAGCTTGTACGAATTGTGCGGTCGTTTGACCCTTGTCTGGCCTGCTCGGTGCATCTACTCGATGCAAGAGGAAATGAATCAGGGATTTTCAGGATTGTTTGATATGCTCGATACTCGATACTCGATACTCGATACTCGACAAGCGTGCAGCAGTGAGCAGCGAGCAGCGAAGATTTTGGTTCTTGGGCTTGGCAATATTCTGCTTAGAGACGAAGGGATAGGCGTCCATGTTGCCCAAAAGATGCAGCGGATGGTTTTGCCTTGTAACGTGGAGGTCATTGACGGCGGGACTGCTGCTTTGGACGTCCTGTTATTGGCGCAGGATATAGAGAGACTTGTGGTTATCGATGCGTTAAGAACCGGCAAAGAGGCAGGAACTATTTACAAGGCACAGCTCAAGCTCGAAGAATATGACAAATTAGAGCAGATTTTCAGTTGTGGCAACAAGATTAGTCTGCATCAAGCGGGTTTGGTTGATGCCCTTGCTGCTGTCAGGAAAATTGATTATGCACCAAAGGAAATTGTAATTATTGGCGTAGAGCCTGAAACGATGGATTGTGGGTTGGAATTATCAGATAAACTGGAACATAAGCTGGCTGAAATTATTGATATGGTACTAAAGGAAATAGAAGATGCTGTTCACAGAAAATAAACCGATAGATGAAGTGCTAAATTCGCTTGGCAAAGAAAAGAATATTTTTTTGCTGGTTTGTAACGGCTGTGCTGAAGTCTGCGAAACCGGTGGGCAGAAGGCACTATCAGCAATGAAAGCGGAACTGGAAAAAGCAGGCAAAAATGTTACAGGCACAGCTCTGGTGGATTTTATCTGCAATAAAGTATTGGTGGCCACACGGCTTGCCAGAGAGATGGATAAGGTCAAACAAGCGGATTCCATCATGGTACTTAGTTGCGGGATTGGTGTCCAGGCGGTTTCAAAGGTGGTGGATAAGGTTGTGCATCCCGCAGCAAATACAGTATCTCTGGGAGGATTGCAGGGTCTTTGGCCATCTGAGGAACGTTGTCAGGCATGCGGAGACTGCGCCCTGGATTATACCGGAGGTATCTGCCCAATTACTTTTTGTGCCAAGGGATTGCTTAATGGGCCTTGTGGTGGTGCTAAGGATGGAAAGTGTGAGGTTGACTCTGAGAAGGATTGCGGCTGGCAGTTAATTTATGAGCGGCTACGTAAGGTTGGGCGATTGGAGAACTTTGGAAAAATTCGCAAGCCCCGCGACCACAGTAAGATGCTACCATCAAGCCATCTGCGTAATACGTCCTTTTATAACATAGAGATTTATCCGCCGAAGGCGGATTAAAGCCGAATCTAATCTGGGATAGTTATGGAGGTATTTGAGATATGAAGCTTAGTAAGCGTTTTGAGCAAGGTGAATTCGTAATCACTTGTGAAGTCGGACCACCAAAAGGAATAGAGTTAGAAAAGCTGTTGGATGAATTAGAGCCCTTGCGGGGCAAGGTCGATGCCTTCAATGTTACTGATTTGCAAAGCTCCGTAATGAAAGTTGGCTCATTAGCAACTTGCCGTCTTTTGAGGGATAGGAACCTTGAGCCTGTTATGCAGTTGACTTGCAGAGACAGGAATCGTTTGGCTTTGCAGTCGGATGTGTTAAGTGCCGCAGTTTTAGGCATTGAGAATCTATTGTGTCTTACAGGTGACCATACAAAATTGGGTGACCACCCTGAGGCGATGCCGGTGTTTGATTTGGATTCGGTACAGTTGCTTGCCGCGGTTAAGGGATTAATGGCTGGGAAAGATATGGCGGGAAATGATTTGGAAGGTCGACCGCCGGAGTTTTGTTTGGGTGCGGTAGTGAACCCGGGTGCAGACCCGCTGGAACCACAAATTATAAAGATGGAGAAGAAGGTTGAAGCCGGGGCGCAATTCTTCCAGACCCAGGCAGTTTATGAGGTGGATAAATTTGCCAGCTTTATGAAAAGCGTGAAACATCTGAAGGTGCCGGTTATGGTTGGAATCGTATTTTTAAAATCACCGGCTATGGCGAAATTTATGAATGCAAATGTCGCAGGAATTCATGTACCTGACGAGATTATCAGTGAGTTGGCCGGTGTGGGCAAAGAAAAAAGAGTCGAAAAGAGCCTGGAAATCTCTGCCCGCCTGATTAAACAGTTGAGAGATTTGTCTGAGGGGATTCATATTATGTCTTTGGGGTGGGAGCGGCATATCTCCACGGTTTTGGAAATGGCCGGGTTATAATGGCCAAAACCTAAGTCTGTGGTCAATGTCCGTGGATTCATATCTTATTTAGGTCCTTATAGCAGTCTTTAACCATACATTTTATCTTTTTGGGCAGATATTGGACATCTAAAAATTTTGGCGGGATTTGCTTGACAAATTATGATAGATGCTGGATAATTAAAATAAAGCAAATTAGATATACGAGCTTTGAGGAGAAGACATGCGTTTGATTCTAAAAGAAAAGGACGGCAGTACCAAAGAATATCACTTCACCGAGGGGCCTATATCCATCGGCAGAGCAGCAGACAATAAGTTTCTTCTTCCTGATAAGATGGTTTCAAGGCAGCATGCGGTTATTCTTTGTACTGATAAGGGTAAATGGATAATAGAGGACCTGGACTCAACGAGTAAAACCTATCTAAACGATAAAGCAATTCATAAGTCAGAAATTAAAGCTGGTGATTGTATTCGTATAGCTGAGTTCACTATCGAGTTCGATCCCGAAGAGCAGGTTAAGACAACGAAAGAGATTAGTGATGCCGATACCACCTTTGACGTGGAGGCTGGGTTGGCGACACCTCAGCACGAAACATTGGTAAGAAAGCCGGATGCCAGTCACGCACCTGCTATGCGCTTGGCCGCCAGAAGATTAACTGATTTTTCGCAGGCAACCGAGGTAATCTGTGACACAGGCAGTCTCGAAGAATTACTGGTGACTTTATTGAATA
>CAZOQJ010000028.1:0-22589 GCA_964581905.1 uncultured Pirellulales bacterium | reverse complement strand
AAACAAAGGTCTTAGCTGAGATTGAAAAAGAAATAGACGAAATACGCAAAAAGGCACCAAAAATGAATTCTGAGCAAATTAAGGACAAATACGGCGTCCATCACATCGTGAACTGTCCGGATATCCAGGCGGCACAGGCAATGACCGATGCCTGCAATAAAATCTCCGCCACAGGCGACTCCGCCGGCGGACAGGTCGAGGTTGTTGTAACCGGCGTCCCCACGGGCCTTGGCGAGCCGGTCTTTTATAAGCTCGATGGTGAATTAGGCAAAATGCTTGGTATCGGAGCAGTTAAGGCCGTCGAAGTCGGTGCCGGTATCGCTGTCAAGGATATGACAGGCAGTCAAAATAATGACCAGATGTCTGCGAAAGATGGTAAGGTTATTTTCGAGTCGAATAATGCCGGCGGTATTACAGGCGGCCTTTCTACCGGCCAACCCATCATCGCCCGTCTTACGGTCAAACCCACACCTACAATTGACAAACGGCAGAAAACAATTGATAAATACACACTGGAAAACAAAGAGCTGGCTGCCATTACAAGGCGAGATGCTACGATTGCAGGTCGCATCTGGCCCGTTGCTGAAAACTATACAGCTTTGGTCATCCTCGACCACCTGCTGATGCACTACGGCTACCAGACGCTCAAGGCCAAATGATACTATTCTCTACGAAATAAAAAAGCCCCAGGTTTTGCCTGGGGCTTTCTATATCACTCGTCATTTTGGTCAACGATTTAATCTCCATAAGGTGGTGCCGGCCATGCAGCTTCTATAGGCGAAGGGTCGGTTATGTTCCAGTACTCGTCACGTACAATAACATACCACAGAGTATATACGGTCTTATAGCCAATATTTACGGCATACCTCCGGTCTGTTTGCCAATCACTACTTAATCCACCATAATTGTCGCATACGAATTTATAATAGACAATGCTGGCATCCGTGGCTTCTTGCGCTCTCATTTCAGCCCAGTAATCAGTCGGACCACTCCAGTGATACTCCATTCTCGGGGAGCCGTTCGGCTCGCCTTCCGGATCCCACTGCGCTGGATTGGGTAGCGGCTTATCTTGATCCGGCGGAGAAAGCGTTGTTATATACACCCAGTCCGACCGGCTGGTTTCGTTATTGTAACCATCCTTGGCTCTGACCCTGTAGGCATATTGGGTTTCGGGTACGAGGTTGAAGTCTGTATAGGTCGGCGTTTCACCCAGAGCAAAACTCAGCCAGCCGCTATCGTCTGCACCGGCAACATTGGTGTCAGCTTCGAAATAATACTCAACATACTCATCGCCGCTGTCATCATAGGAGACTCTAGAAGTCATTGTAATTGTTGTCGAATTCGGCTCATTGGTGTCTATGTAAGGCGCAGGGTCAGGTGCCGTATTATCGTTTATACCGGCATAGCCTATCTCGGACCATTCACTTTCATTACCTAATTCATCTTTTGTCTTTACCCTGTAGCCGTATTGAGTCCCCAGGATAATGCTCGTGTCGGTCCATGTTGGGCTACTCCGCCAGCCGCTACACGGGTCGCCTAATGGCAGCCGCTCGAAGTAGTACTTGACGTTCCAGCCCCAGCCATCTACCGCTTCTTTCGCCTCCATACTGATGGATGTCGGTGATGCTATGTGAGGCGGGTCCTCCCACTCGCTTGGATTTGGAATCGGAGCAGATGCATCTTCAGTCAGCCAGCAATTAACAAAGGCGGCCAGGTCATTATTGTTAACAACAGTATCGATTGTAAAGTCCGTGCCCGCACACCATCCATTAGCCCCGGAACAACCCACATCGAGCCAATGCAGTGCAAACATCGCAAAGTCTCTAAAGTCAATGAAACCTTCCGGGTCACCATTCAGGTCTTTATCGAAGAGGTTGCAGAAACCGCATATCTCGTAAACCGATGGGTAGTGATAGCCCATGTCAACGATGCCCCTGTCTAATTCTTCATCGGTACGTGTAGTGTACCCGGTCATATCAATAAGATTTACGACCATATCAAGATTACTCGCAAGGTCACTTCCAACATCGACACAGGGGCTGTTCTGCGACTGGCCGGAGTCGGTTTGACTGAGATAGTACTCTCCACGCAGACCGGTTACAAATAACGGGTCAGTTGCGATGTTGCCGGCAAGCCAGTTAAGCGTACAGCCGGTATCAACTCCAACACCTGCCTGTTCGCCTTTGACATCACTGTAGGAAATGGTAAGGGTAGAGGGGCTTGGGTCATGTTCAAAGCCGGTATGTACTGCGATTTCGACCCCTCGTATAGCAAGATTACCCCAGAAGATGCTGTCGCTAACCTCGCAGTTAGTCTCATAGCCACAGTAGAGGCCGCCACCAAAGCCGGTGTTATCCAGCTCACCGAAGGTACCTGGCGCCGCGTTGCTGACAAACGTACAATTTGTGATTAGTGATTCAGCGTACAAGTTAACGGAGACACCTCCGCCGTCGCGACCTGCCAGGTTGCTGGTTATCAGACAATTTTTAAACCACACCACGCTATTTGATACATAGGCTCCGCCGCCAGAGCTGTTTGCATCGTTATAGATTAAATTGCAGTCAATAATCGTGATATTGGCGTCAGAGCAATATATTCCACCACCTTCACCAGCCGGCCCATTGGCATCATTTCTGCCGAAATCACTTTGGACAATCTCAGCTAAGCCGCTGTTGAAATATACACCGCCACCCTTATACGCCATGTTGTCCACAACATCGCTGTCAATGAGCTTTGCATTTGCATCGTCCCAGAACATTCCGCCACCGAGAGAAGCCTCATTTTCGCTGAATGCGCAGTCAATAAATGCTACAGAAGCGGTCTTTTCAGCACAAACTCCGCCACCGTGACCAAGATAAGGGTCAATACTATGCCTCAGTCCTGAGTCTGGATTGTTCGGGTCGACATACGCCAGCGGTGAAGAGATATTGTCAGTTATCGTACAGCCGCTAAATGTTACAAAGGCATCGGCCGCACAATAAACACCACCTCCGTAACTTGGTATCTCGTAGGGAACCATCGGCTCCTGCTGCCTGCCGGCTTCACTTCTCTCACCACCCTGGCCGCTCATCCCACCCAGAGCAATATTCCCACTGATTGTGCAGTTATTAAAATCAACCGTGGAATTTTCATCACAGTACACACCTCCGCCGTACCCACTATACCATCGGTAATCGCCGAAATAGGAAGTCCTCGTGGGCTGCCCGTACATCGGCCAGTAAGAACGCGCCAAGTCCCATTCCAAGACTTCCCATAGGTTTCTGTCAGTTATTGAAGTTGTACCAAGACTGTCGGAGTCGAAATAGATGACCGGCCATGTCTCACTTCCAATTCTGCTCCAGTTACCTCCGTAGTTAGCTCTGCCTCCATCTTCGGTATAACTTCCACCATTACCGCCATTGCCGCCGCGGGCTTCGTTATTCAGGATTTTGCAGTTTATAAATTGCGGACTTGAGTTTACACCGCAGTATACTGCTCCTCCGTGTGCCCAGCCGGCCCAGCCGCCTCGACCCGCGTTATACTCGTCATCTGCGTCTACGCCGCTTCCGGCATCACCGCCAATTGTGACATTGTCTCTTATTATACAGTTTTTAATAACAGGGCTGGTTCCCTCATAAATATATACCGCATGGCCCTCGGCACATCCACCATCCCAGCCATCAGGATGGCACGGGTCTGTCCTCGAGCCGTCCTCACTGTCTCCTATATATCCGCCACAGTTCTGTATCGTAAGGCCATTTAAAATCGCATTAGCTGTAAATACGATACCTCTGTTGGTAAATTCATTCAATCCCCTGTATCCATCAATAATTGTCTCCGCAACACAACAAGGGTCGTCCGGATGCTCTGACCTGATAGTAACAGATTTATCCACTACAAGCATCCAGGTTTGATATCCACCATAGTAAGCGCCGGGATATACCACAACTGTATCGCCGTCCTCGGCAGCAGAAACTGCGTCCTGTATCGTCGCATAATCTTGGGGAACACTTACAACAACAGGCAGGCCAAACTCCACACGAACGGTTCTGTCAGAATTCATAGTTACAGTATTGTTAGGGTTACGAGAAGAATCGTCATCAGTGCCAATCCATTTTTTGACCCTAAAGCCTTCGTCAGGCTCAGCTGTAAGCTGCACAACCGTGCCGAACTTGACCGGTGATGTGTCGGGGTCCTCGATGTTATAGAAAATATCGTTTTCTGACCACTCCGCGAAAAGCCGGCCGTTTTCACCATATACTTCAATCGTCAGGTTGTATTTAGTCTTTACTAACTGGACAGTAACAACCCTGTCACCATTCACTGTTACGGTATTATCCGGCCCACTTATATCGTCATCGTCGGTGCCGGTCCACAAAACCTGATAAATATTTGGGTCATAATTGTTACTATCTATTCTTAGCTGGACCGTTGTATACCAGTTACACAAACTTTCATAGAAGTTAGGTTCAGCACCAACCGGCTCAATTATTTCAGGCACAGGCCAGCCAGGTTCACCAACATCGATTGCCTCAAAGGTTAACCGGTACTGAGGTACCGTGAAAGGCCTGCAATGATAACCCATATCTACTATGCCACCATCCGATACACTGTCAGTTCTGGTAGTGTATGTATGCAGACCAATATTCGGATCATTTGCATCAGTGCTTCCGCCATCGACACAATTGCTTTCAACCAGCTGTCCTGCAGCGACTTGACTTAAAAAATAACCAGCAACAAAGCACGGGTCCTCATTGATGTTGTGGTAATCGGTGAAATTGGGTTCCCAGTCGTTAGCATCAATCCAATCCAACCCATCGAGTGTGCAATTAACATCGACATAGATGGGAACAATAGCCAGTAATTCTGGTAACCCACTTTGAACAGCAAAGATATATCGTCCGTTGACCGCACTCTTGCGGCTGCCGTAAATCAGGCCGGTTGGGCTGGAGTCCAGGAATGCCCCAGGCACCCCCGAACCCTCGAACTCGTAGAATGTCCCAGGATTGCCGGTTCCGCTAGAAAAGCCTGCACGGGCCGAGTACCCACCAAACCCGTTGCTTCCACCGCTGGCGTCGCCGGTTTCCCACTGGATTTTTTCATAGTTGAACTCAACGTCGAAATCGCCCGGAGCACGGTCGGAACGGTCAATGAGAACCAGTTGAAAGCTGTTGAGCTTATCCCAGTGTATGCTAAAATAACCAACGTCTATCCACGTAGCGCCAAATGCAGCATGGCCATCAACCGTACCTGTTCCGTATAGTGTTAAGGCACCGGTGCTACCAACACCTGGGCGTGTATCAACATCGGCAAAGAACGGCGCAATTATGTGCGTACCAATGTCACCCGTCAAACCAAATGGTGTATATATAGCCATATTTGCATCAAAGGTTACATTACCATTGTTATTGACATAAAGTTGGGAATAGGCCTCACCAAAAAAGTCTATCTCAAACCCAATGTCAACCAGACTGGTCGATTCGTCATCGTTTGCTGCCAGTTCATTGGTATCAAATCCGGCCCGAATAGTGGGTAAACCATTAGCATCAACAGGCTCATATTCAACAACCTGAAAACCTACATCGCTATAGGAAATATTCGCTACGGATGGTCTCGGGTCGTACACATAGCCGGTGGCGATGGCGAGCTGAGAACCATTGATACCAACATTATCCCAAATAATACTGTTAATGATATTAGTATAACTATCATATGAGCAGTACAGTCCACCACCATATCCCAAACCCATATTGCCTGAAATTGTACAATTGACGATGTTGCAATCCGAATACCAGTTGACTGAAGCTCCGCCACCGTCCCTTGAGGCAAAGTTGTCTGTTATCAGGCAATTTTTAACCAGCGATTCGCTGCTGCCGGTGATATAGATTCCACCGCCTGAAATAGCCGCATCATTATTGAATATATTGCAGTCAACAATCGTAACGTTGCCACCAAGACAATGTATTGCTCCACCTTCGCCTAATACCTCAACAGGATTATTTGAGTCAGTTATGCTTGTGTCATACAATGCTTCATTTTCGCTGAAGTCGCTTCGGACGATCTCAGGTATTCCCCCGACGAAATACAGGCCCCCGCCGTGGTATGCCGTATTTGCCGTAAGGTTGCAGTCGACAATTGAAGGATTCGCCCATTCTCCGTACATTGCTCCACCTATGCCGGCTAAGTTGTCGTTGAATGTACAATTCTCAAAAACGACGTTTGCGTCAGTTTCCCAGGCTACAGCACCACCATAACTTACATACGGGTCATCATTGTAGCTCGGATAGTTAACATCAGCTGTATTGCCAGCGAACGTACAATCAATAAATGTCGGAAAGCTGTTCGTTTCACAATATACCGCACCGCCGAAGTTCTCTATCTCCCAGCGCAAGCTGGGTTCTGATCTATGGTTAGGTGGCCAGCCGTCTAAGCCGCAAATCCCGCAGGTCCCGCCTTCGGTGCGGTTGTTAGTAAAAGTACAATGCGTAAATACTGGAGAGCACTGTTCACCGACGAATACTGCACCGCCACGGGCGGTGTACTCAGTGTAAAAATCATAGAAACTATCGAAGACAGGCCCGTATCTTGCATAGCCTTGACTCGACCAGGCCCAGGGCTTATTGTACCAGTAACTATCCTCGCCGTAATACCAACCACCACCGCGACCGCCTCTTGCGTAGGCATCTTCGGCGGTATTGCCACTGCCGCCATCGCCGCCATTACCTCCGATAGCGACACAATTATCGAAAGTGCAATTAATGACAATTGGACTACTACCATAACGGCAGGCCAGCCCGCCGCCGTAAGCCCTGCCCGGCCAGCCGCCGTCAGTGCCGCGAATATTGGGGTCGGTAGGTTCGCTACCGCTGCCGTCATAACCATCACCGCCGGTGCCGCCAATGACATCACAATCAGCAATAATGCAGTTCTTAATAGTCGGCGAGGCCATATATCTACAGAGGATTCCACCTCCAAAGGCGTGCCCTCCATTATACCCATCTTCGCCTAATTCGTCAGCATCAAGCCCACTATAAGCCCTGTGAGAGAAGCCCCTGATGGTAATACCGTTGAGAACCGTTTCAGGACCCACATCACAAACATCAAACGCACTCGTGTTTATATAGCCCTCTTCTCCAATCTCCAGATTGATAACTGTTGCAGCGACGACGCACGGGTCATCGGGAGCAATACCACTCATAGTAACGGACTTATTCCAAATCCTATAACCTGTAGAAGTGGTGTAAGTGCCGGGTGCTATCAATACGGTATCGCCATCCTCGGCCGCGTCCAATGCCTGCTGAATCGACGAATAGTCACCGGGAACAGCTACGGTAACAGGCGGCCCAAACTCTACACGAACGGTTCTGTTGAAATTGATAGTTACAGTATTGTTAGGGTCACGAGAAGCATCGTTATCAGTACCACTCCATCTTTTGACCCTAAAGCCTTCATCAGCCTCAGTTCTAAGCTGCACAACCGTACCGAACTTGACCAAGCATGTACGAGGGTCTTCTATATCGCAAGGGTCACCGTACTCATTTAACCATTCAGCAAATAGCCGGCCGTTTCCGCCATCTACCCCGATTGTCAGGTAATATTTAGCCTTTACAGGCCGAGCAGTAACAAGCTTGTCGCTATCCATTGTTACAGTATTGTTTGGCCCGCTTAGACTGTCATCATCGGTGCCAGTCCACCAAATCTGACTATCGTCCTTATTGTAAGAATTACTATCTATTCTCAAAGAGACAGTTGTATACCAGTTGTATAAACCATCATAGTTGGGGTCATAAATGTTAGGCTCAATTACGTTGACGTCGTTGACCTCAAAGGTTAGCTGGTACTGAGGTGCCGTGAAGAGGGGATAGTGATAACCCATATCTACGATGACGCTGTTAGGATCAGGATTGTTGGGGTCATAGGTGTCAGGGAAGCTGTCGGTTCTGGTGGTATAAGTATCCAGACCAAGATTGCTCGACAGGCCGCTTCCGTCATCGACGCAGGGGCTGTCGAACAATTGCCCTGCAGCGATTTGACTTAGATAATAGCCATTGACTAAGAGCGGGTCGTCATCGATTTTGAGGTTATATGTATTCGGATTCCAAGGGTCGTTGGGGTCGGGAGCATTGGCATCCCAACCATTGAGCACGCAACCAGTGTCAACATAAACAGGGGGAGGATATAATGGTTTGTCAGAGAAAGAACCTCCCTCGATAAACACTGCTGAATCAAGAACATAGTCACTCTTATCTGCAATAGCCAGTTTAATCGTGTGAGTGCCTCTGCCAACACTGAATGCCTGGGCTGTAAAAACATCGGTGAAACCGTCGTATTGGATATCGAAAAATGGACCACCATCACTGGGGTCGTTATTGTTGAAAAGATAAGAATTAGTTGCACTTGTTCCTAATGGGTTACCACCATTGACATTATTAATCGCAACCGGGGTAGTAGTTCCAGGAATCAAAGCAATATTCTCACCGTCAAGGAAAAATCCGAATACATCATTATATGGCGAATTTGTGAATTCATTATACTCCTCAGATGCGAATACAAAGTTGAAGAAGAGGTTACCGCCTCTGGTTCTAAAGGTAAACTCAAGGATGGCTGCATCGAAAGTATTAACATCTGTCACTTCTTGAAGTAGTGAATCCAGGTCTGGGTCTCCGGGCAAATTATTATCTGCTGTTATCGAATCATTTGTATTGGGTGGCAGAGCCAAATTCACATCTCCAGATGTCAAAATAACACCAGATTCTATCCCGATTCCAGCTGCAAGCCCCCCTACAAATGTACCTGCTGCAATACCTGCTCCAGTGTATTGCGGCTCACCAATCAGCTCAATTCCAGGGCCAAGTATGGAGTCCACTAAAACATCTGCATCGTTGGTAACGTTAATCACCAGAGCTTCAGCGGGTACCATAATTACATCGACATCCCCCGATGGTCCGATAGCACTGTATTTAACGTCCACTGTAGAGGGTCTCGGGTCAGATTTGAACCCTGTAAATAGGGCCAGTTGTGCACCTTCGGTACCGAAATTACCCCAGATAATACTATTAATGATATCAACGTAACTGTTATAAGAACAGTACAGTCCGCCACCGAAGCCGGTATTGGTACCACGTACTGTAACCGCATTATCCGCAATTGTACAATTGGCGATGTTGACATCCGAGTGCCAGTTGGCTGAGATACCTCCGCCGTCCCTCACAGCAAAGTTGCCGGTTATCAGGCAGTTCTTGACCAGCGGTTTGCTGCTGCCGGAGACGTAAATCCCGCCGCCTGAGCCACCCGCATTATTATTGGACACATTGCAATCAACAACCGTTGCGTCAGCATCAAAGATGTGTATCCCCCCGCCTTCACCAAATATCAATATCTCATTCTGGTCATCCGGTTCAATTGTGATTGCATCATATAATGCCTCATTTTCACTGAAATCGCTTCGCACGATTTCAGGCATCCCTCCAACAAAATACACACCACCGCCGTGGTATGCCGTATTCTGGACAAAGTTGCAATCGTTGATATCCGAATCCGACCATGTCCCCCATATACCTCCACCGACGGTAGCCAGATTGTCATTGAATGTGCACTTATCAAAGGTTATTAACGCACTATATTCGAAGGCCACCGCACCACCGTAACTAATATATGGGTCATAGGTATTTACATCTTCTCTTCCAACCCAAAGTTCAGGACCATTGACATCAGCTTCATTGTCAATAAAGGCGCATCTATTGAACACCGGGGAACTGCTTTCCGCAGCATAAACTGCACCACCGAATCGGTCAATCCTGTAATGCTCATACGGCCATCCTATCACTTGGTAACCTCCGTCGGTGCCGCTTACACCACACGAGCCGCCATAGGAATTATTATTGATAAAATTACAGTCCACAAATTCGGGGAAACTATCAGCCGCACAATATACCGCACCGCCGTAGCCACTATATTTCCACTCGTCTTCGAAAGGTCCGTATTCCCACGGTCCAAGTGGGTCGCCCCAGCTACCGCCGTGACCATGAGGGTCATCACCGCCATCGCCGCCGTCACCTCCGCGAGCCCAGCAGTCGATGAAGGTGCAGTTCGTGAAGATGGCATTACTATTGGAACCGCAATATGCGCCACCGCCACAGCCAGCACCGCCCCAGCCGCCCCAGCCACCCAGACCATTACGGTCATACTCACCTGTGCTGCTGGCGCCGTCACCGCCATGAATGCCATTCGCCGAACAATTAATGAAAATGCAGTTGCGAATATCCGGTGAAGTAACACAAGGTGTACCCGGCGGCAAAGTACCTAATAAGATATCACGAAGTTCTATACCACCACCATAAGCATCACCTACGTGGCCGCCAGTGCCATCAACGCCAGCATTTAAGGGGGGAGCCCATTTGCTGCCCCAGCCAAACCCCTTGCCCCCTCGAATGTAACCCATATTAGTCAAGTGCCAGTTATCATTTCCTGAATAGTGAGCACCTCTGACAGTTATACCATCTATAATCATACCTCGGTTCACATTCTCAATGACAAAACCGCCATCCTGAATAATCGTAGCAGCAACTACGCAAGGGTCGTCTGGATTGACACTGGTTATGGTAAAGGATTTACCAGATATAAAAAGATACTCCGTTTCAAGAGGTGGGGATGAATCGGTTATATCATAAACACCCGGCGCAATAACAACAAAGTCACCATCGTTCGCATCATTGATAGCCAACTGAATATTCGTATAGTCGCCGGGTACATCAAGCATTCGCGGCTCATAAAACTTGACAAAAACCTCCTTGTGTGCATTCATAGTTACCGTATTATAACGAGATATTGATAAGTCATCGTCCGTACCGGTCCATCTAATAGTTTCAGATGGATTATTCGGCGTCGCGGTCAGAGGTACCACGGTGCCCGGAGGCCAAATAGTAAGACCTGATGGCTCTATTGTACCGTTACCTATGACATGGGTAACCAGCTTATACGTGCCAGAAGGTCCGAACTCGACGGTTACGGTCTTGTCAGAATCCATTGTCACCGTGTTATAGTTCGGGTCTGCAGGATACACAGGGACATAATCAGTTCCGGTCCACTCATAAACTTCCCAACCATCATTCGGCTCTGCGTGAAGTCCTATTACCCTACCCTGGTTGACAACGTATGTTCCCGGCTCCCAAGGTGGTAAAACAGTCCCGAAAGGACCATAGCCCTGGTCTATCACCTCAATAGTAAGCTGGTATTGGCGTACAGCAAGGTCTACCTTATAGTGGTAACCCATATCAACAGTGCCGGAATCAGCAACGTAGTCGGTTCGAGTAGTTAGCGGCATACCTATAATTGACTCAAGCCCACTGGCAGAACCGTATCCGGCATCGACACAAGGACTGTCCTGCAACTGTTCCGCAGCAACCTGGCTTAAAAAGTAAGTCTGCTCGGTAGCACTTATTGCGGTGAACAACGGGTCTTCGTTAATACTACCGCCCAGCCACCACAAAGCGGTAAATTCTTGAGTTTCATCTTCCAGCCAGATACCTTCTTCACCGCCTTGAACATCACTATAACTGACATCGACATCCGCGTAAGGCCCATCTCCAAGCTGCATTGAACCATCGGGGTCACCCACAGCGATTTGCGAACCGCCGCCTACTGCCTCATTACCCCACAGAATACTGCTGAATATCTCAACATAGGCCCAATATTCTGCACAGCTTATGCCGCCACCAACACCGTTGTCTCTATTGACCTCATTACCTGCAAAAGTACAGTTGGTAATTTGAACCCATGCACCGGAATTGTTTGACAGGCCCCCACCATTCGAATATGCAATGTTGTCGGTTATAAGACAGTTAGTAACCCGATGTGGGCTGTATGAAAACCCTTCAAAAAATAATGCACCGCCAGTACCATCAGCTGAACCACTGGCACTATTGCCGGTCATAATAGAGTTATTAATTGTTGCCCGGCTTGTTGCCACGCTGTTGACAAAAGAAAACCCTCCACCCAGTTCTGTTGCAGAATTGCCCCTCACCGTACAATTATTAATATCTGCTGTACAGTTATAAGCCCATACTCCGGCACCCTCAAAGGCGCTGTTGTCACTGATTGTCGAATCTTCGACCGTCAAATTAGTCTTTATAAGGCACAATCCACCGCCGCTATATCCGGCTGTATTACCGCTGATGGTGGAGTTGATGTCAATTATTACGGTGACGCCAAATGGGGACGCCAGACCACCGGCATAGATTCCACCGCCACTGTAACCAGCAGGAGCAGTGTTACCTATCACATCGCAATTATTAAGATCCAGCGTACCGTTTACGTCGTACCATATTCCACCACCGTTACCGCTTATGCAAAGATTATCAGATATCTCGCAATTGATTAATTTATACTGGGTATACGAGTTGGTGTAACCGAAATAAATCCCACCACCCTCGTCATAAGCTCCGTTTCCTATTACCTTAGTATCGATTGTGGAGGACATATAACCATAACCATAAAACACTCCACCGCCAAAACCGTTTGCATCGGTGCCATCTAAACCGTTCGACACGGCGCCCATTCCCCCAACCCCACCTATACCCAAAGAAGCAAAGCAATCGCCAATGGTACAATTGGAAATAATTGCATTACTACCTGCGTCACAGATGCCACCGCCCACGCCATCATTGGCATCGCCTGCATTGCCACCAACGCCACCAGCAGTAGTAGGGTCTTGAACAGCATCACCATGGCCACCATTACCACCATAACCACCAACAACAAGACAGCTACTTATCGTGCAATTAGAGATAGTTGGCACACTGATGAGGTCACAATAAATCGCGCCACCCATTCCCCTGCCACCATGGCCGCCCTTGCTGCCAGATGTCCCCGCATCCGGATCACCAGGCGCACCATCACCTCCATCTTCTCCAAAAACCCAACAGTCGGTTATGACACAATTGCGAATAGTCGGGCTACTACCACGCCAGCATCTTATAGCACCGCCTCCGTCATCTTCGCCGTCAACTCCATTGCCATCCGGCACACTACCATTCCGAGCTTTTGAGAAAATTAATCCGTTCTTGATTGTGAACCCAGCTAAAATACTATTCGGTCCCTCAGCGCTACAGAAGTCAAAAGCACGAAGGCTGGAGACTGATAGATCTTGTAACAAACGTGTGACCTGCTCAACATCAATAATTGTGCTTGCGACTACGCTTGGGTCGTTGGGGTCAACACTCCTTACCGTAATGGCTTTTCCTTTAAAGCTTATGTCATGGTTGCCATATCCCCTATATGTACCACGTCTGACTTCAACAGTATCCCCGTCACTTGCGGCGTCAATGGCAGCTTGAATCGTGGCGTAAGGTACCGGAACAGTAAGCACATTTTTGCCTTGGCCACTCACCGTTACAGAGGCCTGGGCTGATACGACGGTCTCAGTAAGCAACGCATCTCTGGCTATGACTGTGAAGGTATAGGTACTATACTGAGTAAGCCCTGACGATATTGTATATGTATTGGAACTAATCCAGCCACTATTAAAATTGCTCGGCGGAGGACCGGGAGGATCGATATATGTGCACGTGAAAAAATACTCTACCGGGCCATTTTCATCGGTAGAGGTCTCGGCGCTCATACGAACGACAGGGGTTGGCTGGAGCCTGATTAGCTTGGGTTTTATTTTCCATTGGCTCGGGCTGGGAAACGGCGGAATTGTATCTGAACCGCTGGCTGTCGTGGCAGATTCTTCGGATGACCAATCGGTTTCATTCAAATTCTCGGATTTATCGCGATACTTTACTCTGAAGGTATATGTAGTGTTTTCCTCAAAATCACCCCGTTCATACAGCCTACCACTCTGCCAATCACTGGTAAAATTAGCATCTGTAACACAATCAAAAAAGTATTCAACACCGGAGCGGTCGGTTGCTACTTTGGCCTTCATAGCGATTGTATCTAGACCAGTTGCCTGGGGTTTCATCTCCCACTCGGCCGGGTCAGGCAAGGGCGCAACACCATCATAAATCGCATTAAATACATCCAGTCGCCCGCCGGAGACACAACGACCTGGTAGTGTCGGGTCAACCGTATCTAAAAGAATACTCTTTAGTTGGGAATATGTCAGACTCGGGTCGGCAGCCCATAGTAGTGCACACGCACCGACCACATGCGGCGTTGCCATCGATGTGCCGCTTTTATAACCGTAGTTGCCGCCTGGAATTGTGCTAAGGATACTGGAGCCCGGAGCGCCGAGGTCAACAGAGATCAGGCCATAATTGGAAAAGCCAGCCTTTTGGTCAGTATCGGTTGTTGCCATCACTGCGATGATGTTATCCAAGTTATAACTGGAAGGATAAAATGGAACTGCATCGTTGTTGAGATTATCATTGGCTGCAGCGGCGACAAAAAGAATGCCGGCATCCCCCGCAGCCTTAATCGCATCATAAAGAGGTTGCGAATAGGAATAGCTACCCCAAGAGGCGTTAATAACATCAACATGCTTGCTGGTGGCATACTGGATGCCTTGAATGGCTGCGTCGAGCCAGAGGATACCATTGGCATCGGCGCTTTTGACGGCCATTATGCTTACGTCCCAGCATACGCCGGCAACCCCTCTGGCGTTGTTGCCAACCGCACCGATGGTACCTGAGACATGAGTACCGTGACCAACTACAGTAGGGTCGTTACAGTCATCCATCGGGTCACCGTCATTATCGCCTGTGTCGCAGCCATAAACATCGTCAATGTATCCGTCGCCGTCATCATCGATGCCATTGCCAGAGACTTCACCCGGGTTGACCCACATATTGGCCGCCAAGTCGGGGTGCGTGTAATCGACGCCCGTGTCGGTAACCGCTACAATAACGCTGCTACTTCCTTTATGCATATCCCAGGCCTCCGGCGCATCAATATCGGCATCAATAGTGCCCCCTGTCTGCCCGGTATTATTCATTCCCCATAACTGGGAGAACCTGGTATCGTTAGGAATAACAGTCAACTTTAATTTGTAGTTCGGCTCAGCGTATAGAACGTTAGCAGTCTGATTGAGTGAAACAAGGGCATTCAGAACACTAACACCCTCAGGCAGTTTGATAACAGTTAAGCCCGGCACGATACGGTCATATTCTTTATGTACGAAGGCGCCGGCAACAGCAAAATCCGAAATCGCATCTCTTATTGCGATACGACTGAGAGGACCAATTATCATTGTACCATCAGGCAACTGAGCACCTGGCTGGACGTCGGCAAAACGTACAATCAGCTCATCCGGCTTATATATTGTGTCCCCATTTTGCGATAGGTCGTAAAATGATAGCCCGGACAAATCTTCTGCTGCTGTAACACCCGCTATCGATAGCAGAATTATTAAACCAATTAACCACCAGCCACTACACCTCATCCAAATTTGTCTTCCCATTTCTCCACCTGCTTCAAACATCATCTACTCCAGTCCTCAATATTTTGTATTAATGCTGACCAAACCCTCAAGCCCTCAATAACGGGTTTTCCATTTAGATAAAAAGTTATAAACGAGGTTTTGCAAAAATACACGAACGTATAGTCAAAACCCCTGTTTATGAACCAGACGTCTCTCGCCTTGAAAATATTGCAAAAAGTCTATTTATAGTTTGTAAAAATAGCATTAATTGCCCATCCCATACGTTTAGAATCCACCGCCCAACGCTGCAATTGCTTCAGCTTCGCGCTCCTCTTGTAGAATGACAGTCGGCTTAACCAGTATTAGCAATATCTTCTGGTCTCTAATCTTACTGTTGTTACGAAACGCTCTTCCAATGATGGGTATCTTGCTCAATACCGGCACCCCCACCTCTTTCTCCTCCTCCGCACTTAATTTCTGGCCGCCTAACAATAATGTCCCGCCATCAGGCACAGACACACGCGTCATAACCTGCGACGTTTCTGTCTCAGGAACGGTTACTTCGTATCGCACCACTTCTCCGTTTGCCCCAACAGGCCCTTCAACTTGATGCGTCTTCATCCTGAGCAGGTCTTGAAGTTCGGTTATTATATTCAGCAGCACGTTTCTCTTATCAGGAGTAATTGTTGGAGTAATATTTAGAAGAGTGCCAACCTGTATATAGCCTACATTCTGTGTTATACCTCCGGTCTGGTAGCCACCACCGGCATAGCCGCCGGCAGAGGTTGCATATTGGCTAGTAGGTGGAAGCGCGTACGAAACATCGTTTGAAACCCAGAACGTCGCCGACTCGCCGCTCAAAACGGTAACTTTCGGAGCAGTCAAGGTCTTCGCATCCGAGTGTCCCTGAACCGCTCGCAGCAGAAAGTGAACCATTAGAGGGTCAATCGAAACACCGTAACCCCCATCAACGTTTATAGATGGTAGAAGACCGCCCAAACTTCCCGGAACCTTTGTTATTTGCGCAGCGGTACCAAGGGCAGAATTTTGCTCGAAATTCATAATACCCCATTTGCCCAAACTACCATCACCACCAATCTGAAAATCTAAATCCAGGCCAATGTCTTCAAGAAAACTCTCGCTTACCACTAAGAATCTGGCCTCAATAGAAACCTGATGCCCAAGTGCCTTACGCATCTCTGCCATCACCTTTTCGATTCCCCTATGAATCTCAACAGTTTGCAGGATGGCAAGTTTCTTTGGCTGGTCCTGTGGATAAGGTGTTATAGTGCCATCTCCTGTACCGTATGTAAAACCGCTCCAGTCATCGGGTGCCCAATCTTCAGGTTTGCCGATAGTCTGCTGGATGAGCATGGCCAAGTCGCGTGCTCGAATGCCACGCATATAGTCAATGCCGCCACCCATGCCGCCCATGCCGCCACCCATGCCGCCCATGCCGCCACCCATGCCACCAGTCATGCCACCGCCCATACCGCCACCGCCACCGCCGTAGCCACCACCACCGCCACCGCCGTAGCCACCACCGCCACCACCGTAGCCGCCGCTTGTGCCGCCTGTGCCGCTTCCGCTTGTGCCGCCTGTGCCGCCCGTGTCGCCACCGTAGCCACCACCATCACCTGGCCCACGAGCGTAGTCGCCATAACCATAAGGAGGCATTTGAATGAAATTAGCCGGTTGGCCAAGCAGGTCAGTGACGTCATAAATTCTTGGCACTAACTTGATCGGGAGCGAGTCTGCAGTCGCTATTGTAACCACTCCACCATCAACGGTGTAACCAAGCTCTGCAAATGCGCCCGAAACTGCAGATAACAAGCGCTTCAGTACCGTATCAAGACGAACACCTGACATCGGGTCCATATTTATTGGTGTACTCTGATCGATATAGGCATTTTGCTCTAAATCACCCCAATTCACAAATATCATCAATGGCGGCTCGACAGAATTTCTAATTACCTCTATCGCTTCTCTGAAAGGCATTGTCGGCGTCAATTGTGACAGGTCAACAATCTGCGCTAATTGTTCATAAACGGCTGCATCGATAGGTTCTAATCCGAGTGGCCTATCCGGTTGGCGTGTAGGTTTCTGGACAATCTCCCGCCAATTCTTGGGGTATCTAAGCTCATCAGCATACGGTATTGAAGCCTCATCACCTTTCAGTAAAACTTCTGCTTTTTGTTTGTCCGATTCCTTCTGCAGTTCTGACTGTCTCTTGTAGTAAATCTCATCCTCCAGCTCGTCCTTCAGTACCAGCGCATCATCGTTTTGTGGCTCTATAGCAAGCAATTGCTCCAGTTGTCCGAGGGCTGCTTCGTAATGTTGCTGCTCCTGGTATGCAAGAGCGTTTTCCATCAGAGTCTTTATTCGTTTTTGTTTATCAACTTCCATTTGCTCTCTAAATTTACGCTGTTCCTCTATCACTGCTTTACGTCTCTCTTCTTCTAACAGCTGCTTCTTTCCCTTTTCTGCCTGGTTTATTTTCTCACCGAGTTGTTTCAATGTGCTACTGTGCTGTTTGAAAAACTCGTCTCCGAGGTACATCTGGTTTTTGCTCACAGTAAGTTCAGCCGTCTCAATAATTTCTTGTGCTTTATCGAATTTATCCTGGCTTACATAACTTTGAGCTTTAGCTATAGCGTCATTAACTACTGCTTCGGTATGGCTGCGTATCACACTTTTTTTGCGATTAATCACTTCTATGTAGGGAGCTTCACTCATTACCGGCTCAACATATCTGGGCTCGGCAACTTTAAGTAACGTAGTGGCTTCTGGCACAATATACCTTGGCCTAGTAGGCTTAGGCTGGATACGAGCTCTTGGCGTGGCACTCCTCATTACGTCTTTACGGGCCAAGGTCTCATCTATTTTAGCCACATAACCCTTTATTGTCTTAACCATCGATACAGGGATAAGGCCACTGTCTATAACTGTAACGAAACCTTCACGGGCCTTTTCCAACTGGCCTGTGCGATACAATCCGACACTGCGGTAATAAAGGTCAGCGATTTCTTGCTGCTGGTCTTTCGTCGCTGATATTCTCTTTTTGGTGCCTTCTATGGTTTTGCCCGACTTTTCTTTGCTCAAAAACGGCTTATCCGCAGCATTTTGAGATTGCGCGTTAGCTTTGATTCGATTGTCTATTTTCTTAATCGCCTCAGCGATGTTTTCCTTTTCTTCTTTCCTCAAAAACAGATTGTCTTTGACCTGCTCAAGTTGCGTCTTGGCCTGTTCCAGTTTGCCTTGTTTAATTAACTCAGCGACCTGCTGATATATTTCTACGACGCGTTTTCTCTCAAGCTTGGCTGTCCGTGTTTTTCCCAGAACGTCGCTTAATCGGTTGCGCTCATCAACGGTTAAGTATTCCCGGTATTCCTCCGCTTTAAGCAATGATTTCTCTGCCTCCTCGAAGTCGCCTCTGCTGTATTGCTCCACACCGGTTAGAATCCACCTTTGTGCCAATTGGCGGAGTAATCCTTGTCTTTCACCTTCATTTGTCTGAGACGGAGCAACCACCGTCACTACTGCGGTAAAAAGCAGTATCGTCCCCAGAATAACCGATAGGGAGCGTCTGCCGAAAGTTTTATTAAGAGAACCTGAACTATTCAAAACTTTACCTCCTGCCCCAAAAAAACGCCTCCTCTGGAAGCTCTTCACTCCAAATTAACCTTCTATCACAACCTCCAATTTCAAATAAGTTTTGACTTATGATAATTCAGTCTATACAAAAAAAAAGAATTTTGCAAGGGAAAAATTTGATTTTCTGTGCCTGCCCGATAATATATAATGATGGTCGCAACAACATGGAAACTCTGGGAAATCTGGGCAAAAAATAGACTATTGAAAAACAAACTTTTTTAGGGCCGAAATTCCCCTTTTTGAGCAAGCCGTAGAATTCGGTATATCCGGCCAAAATCACCATTATGATACAAAAAAACCTGATATTAGCCGTTGAAACCTCCAGCAGAGTCGGCTCTGTTGCGATAGCAACTGGCCAGAAACTTCTTGATGAGATTACCTTCTCTGGTCCGATGAAACACAGCTCCGAGATATTTCCAGCCATTTGCAGTCTTCTCAGCCGTTTTGAAAAAGAATCTCAGGACATTGAGCAAGTTCATATATCTGTCGGCCCGGGCAGTTTTACCGGCCTGAGAATCGCCGTTACACTCGCAAAGGCAATGCACCTGGCTAATTCTACAAAAATCGTCCCAGTCGATACACTTGACGTCATCGCCGCTAATGTAATCCCCCTCGACTCTGCGAGCGATGAGCGACTAGCGACTCCACAGGACGCCTATCGGCGGAGCCTCGAAACCATCGCCCCTATCCTTGACGCCAAAAGAGGCCAATTCTATATCGCCGTCTACCAAAAGACGCAATATGCGATACGAAATACAAAATACGAAAAGATTCTTCAAGATTCCATAATGACCGCTGATGAGTTTTTGAAAAAGTTTGCTTGCCGCCGAAAGCCAATCTGGCTGCTTGGGGATGGCCTGGTATATCATAAGGACAGATTTAAAGCCGATGGCGTCTGTTTCTTTGAAGAGGAATTCTGGAACCCGCACGCTTCGAAGGTTCACCAGCTCGGCTGGAAAAAAGCACAGTCCAGCAAATTTTCAGACCCTTTGACATTGACCCCCAATTACCTGATGCGTCCCAACGTAACACTAAGAAGAAAATAATCCCCCAACTACACTAATTAGCTAAGCCACCTGACATCCTGATACCCTCTCTACCACTCGGCAAGTATATCTACTGAGCCAAGCAGACCACCCACAACATCGGCGAGCCCGGAAGAAGAACTTATAAAGATAATAACGTCCATAATCCTTCATAATAGCGGGGACTCTTAAGAAAATATTGCGAGGAAAAGACAAGAAAATTACATTGGAGGAAATTCATAATCACCTTTGCTCAAAGGAGTTATGAGGATACCGCAAAAAAGTACATCATTGGAGGGAATTTCCGAATTTGACATTGGCCAAATCTCGTGTATCTTTTAATAAAGAGATATCAGGAAAGAGGCAGGAGATTACCTCTATATTATGTATTTCTTACGGAAACCTTTACCAATGAAGCATAATACACTAGCGTTAATGGAATAACGTAAAAATACGCGCTATGGGGGGTAAAGGGGAGCATATGGTCTTTTTTACTTCAAGGCTTATTTATTGGTTCTGCAGGGGCTTGTGTCGTAGCCATCCCCTGAAAAGCAGTAAAGCAATCTCTCTTATGAGACCTTTTCATACGTGCCTGATAGATGATGTTTTTGTTACCGTATACATTATAAAGTCGATGCGGCTTTACGCCGATTTTCTTTATAATATTTCGCCTAATCAATGGAAGTTTCATCGGCACACTACAATTGTTTCCTAAACGCTTTTTACAAGCATCTTTAGAACCAGGATGGCCAGCAGGAAAGGGGGTGTGAAAGGAATAAACAAGGTAATTAGAATGCTAACTTAACAAAGAAATTTGGGGGGTAATAAAATGAAACATTTCACTTATTTAATTGCAGTCATGGTATTACTTGCTGCGAGTCAAACTGCACAGGGAGCTGTGCTTGACTCATGCGACCAGTGGGCGAGTTACTGTAGCGGCAGCTATTGCGTTTACAACGCAGTCTGGGGCGCAACCGGAAGCTGGTCTCAGTGTATAAACGCTTCGTCCTGCACTCAGTGGACCGTAACCGCTACCCATCCCGGTAACGGCATTAAGTCGTATCCGAACAGCTCATATGAAGCCATCAACGGCACAACGGTAGGCCAGTTGAGCAGCTGCTCAAGCTCAGTAAGCACCAGTCCTCCCAGCGGAGGCACCTACAACCTTTCATATGACTTCTGGGCACCAATAGAGGTCATGGTTTGGCTTAAATGGCAAGGTGCTATTGGACCGTGGGGCTCGTATGTTACGACAGCAACGATTGGCGGCAGGAGTTATGACGTTTACAAAAACGGCTATCCCGGCTTCCTGTTACAAAGCCAGACGAGCGGCGGAACCTTCGATTTGAAAGCCATCATGGACTATTGCGTAAACCAGGGCTGGCTTAGCACTGGCGGTAACGTTGAGAAGATTCAATGCGGCTACGAGATTGTCGAGGCTTCAAACACCACATTTAAAATGAATAGCTATTCTGTCTCTTACAGCACCGGAGGCGGTAGCACAACCACTACGGCCTCCTCAACGAGCACAACAACCACAGCCTCCTCAACAAGCACAACCAGCGGTGGCGGATTCTGCGGTACCTGTAATTGGTATGGTGGCGAGATTCCTGTTTGTTGTAATACGAACACTGGATGGGGTTGGGAAAACAGTCAAAGTTGTATAGGTTGCCAGGAATGTATAAATGCTGGCCAGAGCTGCTCAAATTGTAGCAATTGCGGCAGCACAACAACCACAACTGCCTCCAGTACAAGCACAACAACAACCGCAGCAAGCACAAGCACAACAACAACCGCAGCAAGCACAAGCACGACAACAACCGCAGCAAGCACAAGCACAACCACAACTGCCTCCTCAACAAGCACCACAAGCGGTGGCGGCAGCTGCGACTGCGGTACCTGCAGCTGGTATGGCTCAAGCATCCCTATGTGTTGTATCGATGTTGGCGGCTGGGGCTGGCAAGATGGTGGATGCAACCGAAGCTGTGTATCTGAGAGTATTTGTCCAAATAACTAATGTGTTGTATCGATTGTGGCGGCTGGTGTTGGCAGTGCAATCAGAGCTGTATATCTGAGAGTATTTGCCCAGGCGGCTACGTGTCGTAACCAGTGTGAATAAACAGCTTTGATAGTTTTCACCAGCAAGTAGAACAAAAGGCTGCCCGATTAAAAATCGGGCAGCTTTTTTTACAACGAATAAAAAGATACCAGCAATCATCTACATCATGCCGAAATCACTCCAATTCCAAATATCCTGACAGGCACTCAAGAAAATTTTCCGATGGCTTGAATCTATAACTGACGTTATTCAAATAAGTTACGAGAAAAGTGCAGAAAAATCTTGTTGGAGGCATTTTTAAGTTGATATTGGTCAGATATGTGGTAAGGTCAAGCGATAGAAGAAGAGTTGAGTGGAGAAATGCACCTTAAGAGTAGTCTATTAGAGGAGTTCCTGCGAGAACCTTTACCAAGGAAGTAGTTTATACAAACGTTAAGGGATTAACGTAAAAAGCTATTCCCAAGAAAGAGGAAATTCTTGAAAGAGGCCCTACAAGGGGTTGTGGTTATGG
>CAZOQJ010000027.1:0-22759 GCA_964581905.1 uncultured Pirellulales bacterium | reverse complement strand
CCTCTATTAATCGGGCCGGGGTGCATAACCAGAATATCAGGTTTTGCCCTTTTCACGCGCTCCACAGTCAGCCCAAAGTAATGGGAATATTCCCGTATCGAGGGGAAGGGATTACCCCCGAGCCGTTCAAATTGAATCCGAAGCATGTTTATCACGTCCACCTTTTCGATAACCTCATCGAGCGAATAGCTTACGCTGACCGGCAGTTTGTTTACCTGTGCCGGTATAAGCGTTGGCGGACCGACAAGTATGACCTCGGCTCCGAGCTTTGTCATTGCCCACATATCGCTGCGGGCAACGCGAGAGTGTACAATATCACCAACAATCGCTATCTTCAAACCCTCAAGAGTCCCTTTAATCTTACGAATCGTATAGACATCCAGAAGCCCTTGCGTCGGATGCTCACAGAAGCCGTCGCCGGCATTGACCACACAAGCGTTGATATTCCTGCTCAATAATGTTGCTGCTCCGCCGGCATCGTGGCGAATTACGACTATATCGATTCCCATCGCTTCCAAGTTCCTCGCTGTATCCAACAGCGTCTCGCCTTTACTGACGGAGCTGGTCTTCTGGGTAAATTCTATGACATCTGCGCTTAATCTGTTTGCCGCGAGAGTAAAGCTGTTGCGTGTCCGTGTGCTGTCCTCGAAGAATAAATTCACAACGACCTTGCCTCGCAAGGGCGGTGCTTTTTTTACCGACCGGGTGCTTATCTGCTCAAAGCCCTTAGCTGTGTCAAGAATATATGTAATCTCCTCGGCGTTTAATTCCCGAAGCCCGAGTAGATGTTTGTGGTGCCACTTAAACTGTTTATTTTTCCTTTTTAACGCCATAGTGTCGAATCTCTTATTTTGTTATTAGACGTTCAAAATTCGGCATTCTTTATTCTATGACAACCTCTTCTTTACCGTCTGGCTCGTCGAGAAAGACCTGTACTAATTCTCCGGGTGCAGCATCAGATTTGTAGCCGGCGTAATCGGCCTGTATCGGAAATTCTCTGCCGGCTCTATCAACAAGGACCGCAAGCCGTATCGCCTTGGGTCTGCCTAAATCTATGAGGGCGTCCATTGCCGCACGGGCAGACCGGCCGGTATATAAAACATCATCAACCAAAATTATGATTTTGTCGTCTATATCGAAGCCGATTTCGGTAGTCCGAACCTGTGGTTGAGCAGCACCTTGCGGCGAATTCAAGTCGTCACGGTAAAGCGTAATATCAAGAGTCCCACATAGAACATCCTTGCTTAGTTTCTTTGACAATCGGCTTGATAGCCTTTGGGCGAGAACCTCTCCCCTGCTGCGGATGCCAATTACAGCAATATCTACTCCGGAGGGTATATCAGATACGATACTACTTGTCAGGTCGTTGAGAGTTTCCCCAATCTGCTTAGAATTTAAGATTACTTTCATAATTGTGGCAAACCTCATGTCAAATAAAACCGAAATATTGCTCAGAGTATAGCAGTTACGTTCCGTAAAGGCAAGATTTGTAAATTAGTTTTTCGGTGGCCGGTTTTTTAGCTGAAAAATGCTTGATTTTTGTAAAAACAGCGGGATAATTTACTTGAAAAAAAGGTGTTTTTCTGCTATTATAATTGGGTAAGAATTCGTGGCTAATTTGTTTTTTTAGCTTTTATTCCAGCTTCCGGGGTTATGGGATGGTGCAACCTACTAAAAGGATGGCAGTTTTGTTCCTGACGGTTTCTCTGGCAGCTCTGTTGGCATTTAAGAGCACCGCTGCCGGGGCCGAGGGCCTACAGGTACAGCCGCAAGTCCTAAATCACACCGGAGTTTATGCCTTAAGACAGATAGACCCCGCTTTGACCGGCTCGGGCGTCAAATTCGCCGTTATTTGCCGGAGCATTACTTATATTGATGGTGAACCCCAAAACGATTACCGACCGAATATCCACCATAAGTGCTTCGGAGCTGCGAAATTTGGCTTTCACGACTACGCTGAGCTACCGGCTGGCATTTCACCCCATTCAACTGCTATTTGCTCTATATTGTTTGGTGAGGACTCTACTGCGTTTAACTCTAAGCTGGGACACTTCTATTATCAAGGCATAGCACCGCAGGCTCAAGGCGAGGTTTACGAATTTTGGTATTTCCTGACTAATAATGTATTATCGTACTCGCCGCCAAACGCTGATATTGTAGTTGCCGCCATGGGCAGCCAGTCCGAAGATTGGTGGACAAGGGGTATTGAGTCATTGGCAGAACACCACGGTCTTATTATCGTGGCCGGAATAGGCAACGGCTTGAATGCCAACGACCCTGTTCTTTACCCCGGTGCGGCGGCAAATGTCATTGGCGTTGGTGTGCTTGCTTCGGTGGATACCGAAGACCTTGCAACTAATCTGGCGAATTTTGCTTTGGCCTATCCGGAACATTCCAGTTTTGGCCCGACCGGTGACGGAAGATGTAAGCCAGACATCGTCGCACCCGGCAACTGCCTGGTAGCCGATGCAAACCATCTCGAATACTATGAGCCGACCGGTGACTGGTCGAGCTTTGCGACGCCGACAGTCGCAGGAGCTATCGGCCTGCTTGTGCAAAAAGCCAGGCAGGACCCTAACCTTAGCTCTGCTGTCTCACCGGAGGGTGGAAGCTGCGTAATGAAAGCTGTTCTGCTAAATTCTGCAACGAAACTTCCCTTCTGGCATAAAGGCAGACTAACGTTAGAAGACGACCGTTTTGTTCCGCTGGATTATATTCAGGGTGCGGGTATGTTAAATGCCGTCGGTGCTTTTGAGCATCTGATTGCCGGCCAAAATAAACCCGGCGATTGTCCGACTACCGGCTGGGATTTAAATCAGTTGGATAAAATCGAAACACCTCAAAACATGTACAAAATCACGCTCGAAGAACCAGCTAATAAAATCATTACTGTCACGGCGACCTGGAACAAACACTACAGCAGCTCTTATCCTTTTGAGCCGTTGCCGGATAAAGACGCTGACCTTCGGCTTGAGCTTTGGGCTGTTGACGTTGATGACCCCCAAAATGATTATCTGCTCGATTACAGTGACAGCAGCGTTGACAACGTTGAACATATTTACGCTGCCGCAGATGCTAATTACACCAGCTACGAGATTGTTCTTTCTATCAGCGATGTTGGAAAACAGGAGGAAGTAGCCGAGACCCAGCGATACGGCCTGGCCTGGAGTGTCAGCGAAGGAAAGAAAGATGATAGTATCTTTTGGTATGACTTGAACGCCGATGGCATTGTCAGCGAATCAGATATTGCTATTCTGCTGAGCAACTTTCTGGCTGGAAGTAAATCACCGGAGACTTATCTGTTCGGAGACATTAATACGAATGGCACGATTGATATGGACGACCTGCAAGTCCTTATGGAGCACAACAACCTCAAAGCCGGTTGGTACGCAGAATAATGCGTAGCTAAGGTCTCTTGCTTCGTGATTCGAGATTATTCCTCATTCTTTAATTCCATTTCTATGCAGATTGTGTCTGCCCCCGCGTCTCCCGACGCGAGGCGGCGGGCCGGAGAAACAAGCAGCTCAAGACCATTTTATAGTTCTGTGTAATTTTATATTGCTTAACCAGGTAAAAAGTAGTATAAGAAATGTTTCGCGATGTGGGGAGCCCGCCGCAGGCGGATTAAGCGCCCTGAGGCAACGATAGTTTGCAGATGTCTGTAAAAAACAATTGATTTTGTTAAATAATGGAAGGTTGGTAAGTTATGAAACGCAGGATGGTTACGATTGACGGCAATACTGCTGCGGCATATGTGGCCCACGCTACGAACGAAGTTATTGCAATATATCCCATTACTCCAAGCTCATCTATGGGAGAAATTGCCGATGAAAGGTCGGCCAAAGGCGAACCTAATATATGGGGTACGCTCCCTTCGGTTACAGAAATGCAATCGGAAGCCGGTGCAGCAGCGGCAGTGCATGGGGCATTAGCGGCCGGCGCTCTAACGACGACTTTTACCGCTTCGCAGGGGCTTTTGCTGATGATACCCAATATGTACAAAATCGCGGGTGAACTACTGCCTACCGTCTTTCATATTTCTGCACGCTCACTGGCCTGTCAGGCACTTTCAATATTCGGCGACCATTCCGATGTGATGACCTGTCGTGAGACCGGATTCGGAATGCTCTGCTCGTGCAATATACAGGAGGTTATGGATTTTGCACTTATCGCCCAGCAGGTAACTCTTGCCTCGCAGGTGCCATTTTTACACTTCTTTGACGGCTTCAGGACCAGCCATGAGGTGCAAAAGGTAGAGGAGCTGACACTCGATGATATGCGAGCGGTGATTGATGATACACTTGTGGCCAAACATAAGGCCAGAGCGCTGACACCGGATAAACCTATGATTTCCGGCACTGCGCAGAATCCTGACGTTTATTTCCAGGGCAGAGAGACAGTAAATAAATACTATTTAGCTACGCCGCAGATTGTTCAGGAAACCATGGATAAATTCGCAAAGGTCGTAGGGCGCAAATATCGTTTGTTTGATTATGTTGGTGCCGACGATGCGGAGAAAGTCATCGTTATGATGGGCTCTGCAGCAGATACCACCCACGAGACAGTTGAATACTTGGCATCCAAAGGTGAAAAAGTGGGTCTTATAAAGGTGCGACTTTATCGACCGTTTAGTACCAATCACTTTGTTACGGCTTTGCCAAAGACCGTAAAAAAAATAGCGGTATTAGACAGGACAAAGGAACCCGGTTCCATCGGTGAGCCGTTGTACCTTGATGTTCGCACGGCAATCGGTCATGCGATGGAGCAAGGCCAAGCATCATTTGAGAAGTATCCATTAATTGCTGGCGGAAGATATGGTCTTGGCTCGAAGGATTTTACGCCGGCTATGGTAAAAGCCGTTTTTGACAATCTCGATGCTGCAAAACCTAAAAATGGCTTTACGGTGGGTATCATTGATGACGTAACCAATACCAGTCTGGAGGTTGATGAATCCTTCGAAATTGAGGGCAGCAGGTCTTTCTCCGGTATGTTTTATGGCCTCGGTGCAGATGGGACCGTAGGTGCAAATAAAAACTCCATAAAAATTATCGGTGAGCAAACGGATAATTTTGCCCAGGGCTACTTTGTTTATGATTCGAGAAAAGCCGGTTCAATGACCATATCACATCTACGATTTGGCCCGGAGCTTATTCGCAGGCCGTACCTGGTGGGAAAGGCCGATTTTATTGCCTGCCATAAGCCCAGCTTTCTTGAAAAGTATGATATGCTTTCGTCGGCTCGTCCAGGCGCAACGTTCTTGTTGACCAGCAGTCACAGCCCGGACGAGGTGTGGGACACTTTACCACAGGAGGTGCAAAAACAGATAATTGATAAGAAGCTGAAGTTCTACGTCATCGATGCAGTCTCGCTTGCACAGGAAATCGGCTTGGGGCCAAGAATCAATGTAATTATGCAAACTGCCTTTTTCAAGATAAGTAATATTATGTTGCAGGATACAGCGGTTAAGGCCATCAAGGGTGCTATTAAAAAGACCTACGGTAGGAAAGGTGAAAAAATCGTTGAGATGAATAATGCCGCCGTTGATGGTGCTCTGGAAAAGATTTATGAAGTTAAAGTTCCTGATAAGGTTACCAGTAAAATAAAGATGCGTCCACCAGTCCCGGAGGATGCTCCTGATTTTGTGAAGGAGGTAACCGGAGAGCTTATTGCATTTCGTGGTGATAAACTGCCGGTGAGCAAGATGCCGGCTGATGGTAAATTCCCAAGCGGCACAACCCAATATGAAAAACGTAATGTTGCTGTTGATATCCCACAGTGGGAGCCGGATATTTGTATCCAATGCGGAACCTGCTCTCTGGTCTGTCCGCACGCTGCTATAAGAATAAAAGCATATGATGAGAAGTACCTCAAAGATGCACCGAAAACATTCAAAAGTGCAGATGCAAAAGGTAAAGATTATGCAGGTATGAAATTTACCGTCCAGGTGGCTCCAGAGGATTGTACCGGCTGTGGGGCTTGCGTTGCCAGATGCCCAGTTGAGGAAAAAGACCAGAACAAACAGCCAACAGGCCGAAAGGCAATCAATATGACACTGCAGGAGCCGCTGCGAGAACAGGAACGTGAGAATTACAGATATTTCCTGTCGATTCCAAATACAGACCCAAAGCTTTTCAAGCCAAATACAGTGAAAGGCAGTCAGTTAATTCAGCCATTGTTCGAGTATTCCGGTGCCTGTGCCGGCTGCGGAGAAACACCTTATGTAAAGCTGCTGACGCAACTGTTTGGAGACAGGGCCTATATTGGAAATGCAACCGGCTGCTCATCGATTTATGGCGGCAATTTGCCAACGACACCCTATACGAAAAGAGAAGACGGCAGGGGGCCTACCTGGAGTAACAGCTTGTTTGAGGATAGCGCTGAGTTTGCAATGGGTATGCGGCTGACGGTTAACAAATTCAAAGAGTATTCTCTTGGGATGTTGGATAAAGTAACAGCCAGGGGTTGTGTCGATACGAAACTGGCAGAAGAAATTCGGACAGCCACGTTGGCAAATGAGCCGGAGCAAGATGCAATTGAGAAGCAGCGGGCCAGGGTGGATAAACTCAAAGGGCAATGTAAGAAAAGCGACTGCCCGGAATGCAAGAAGTTGCTGAGCGTAGCAGATTATCTTGTGCGGAAATCCGTCTGGGCTCTTGGTGGTGATGGATGGGCCTATGATATCGGATATGGCGGGCTTGACCACGTGTTAGCCAGCGGGGCCGATGTCAATGCGCTGGTATTGGATACGGAAGTCTATTCTAATACAGGTGGACAGATGTCAAAGTCCACGCCAAGAGCAGCGGTAGCAAAATTTGCGGCAGCGGGAAAACCAAGGCCTAAAAAAGACCTGGGACTATTGGCTATGACTTATAGCAGTATCTATGTAGCTAAGGTAGCTTTAGGTGCAAATCCCAATCAGACGGTCAAGGCCTTTGTCGAGGCAGAAGCGTATCCCGGTCCTTCGCTTATAATCGCTTATGCCCATTGTATTGCCCACGGTTTTAATCTTGTCAACGGTTATGAACATCAGAAACAGGCAGTGGCCAGTGGTCACTGGCCACTATATAGATTCGACCCACGATTGAAAGAGCAGGGTAAAAATCCACTACAGCTTGATTCGAAACCGCCCACGTTTGATTTTGCAGAATATGCCTACGGTGAGAATCGCTATCGAACGCTAAAACAGTCTAAGCCGGAAGTGGCAGCGGAATTGATGAAACTCGCCAGTAGAGACGCTGCTCAAAGATATGTACTGATGGAACAATTAGCAAATATAAAATGCGAGCAAAAACAAAATGATTAATCGATATCTGAAAATAAGCTGTTTTGTTCTTCTGGTATGTTTTACTTTCGCAGGATGTGAGCGGCAAAAGATAGAAACCCCGTTGGTTTATCAGCGGTTGACCGACCCTAATTTTACCATTGCGGATTACGCATCCGCTGCGATTGAAGCAGCCGGTGGACATCAGGCATGGACAAGAGCAGAAAAGCTGGAATTTGATTGTGTGGTAACCTTTTACGGGCGAGATGACAGCTTCTATCTGACAGAGCATCATTATGAGATTTGCCCGTTGGCGAATTCCATTCTGGTTTCAACTCAGGAACCGCTGAATAAGTTCGTCTGGCAATTGTCAGAAGGGCAATTCGGTATAATAAAGGCAGATAAACAAGATGATATCCCGACAGCTAAAAGTATTTATCGTGATTTTGCAGAATCAGTACTTATGATAACAAGCGCACCGGTACGTTTTTTAGATGGCTCTTTTGTTTTTGCCAAAGTTCCTAAACCAGTCAAGATAAAAGGATTTTGGTATGAACCAATTCAAGGAGCGCCGTCTGCCGGTAATATGCAGCTTGATTTGATGCCTGCCAAACCATATTGGTCTGAGGTGGTTTTCTATCAAAACAAAGAAAATTCTCTGGTGGATACAATTTGGTTAGCCAATAGTGGGGAGAAAAACTTCTTATCAGTTCGCGGTTATGACTATACTGTGGTTGGCAAGGGAGGTATCTTAGTTCCTACCAAGATTGAGATATCCAGGACTGATGCCCGGGGTAATTTGCTGAACCGCCTTGCTGAAATCAATTTCAAGAAGAATTAACTAAACAAGCCGAGCGTATAAGCGAACGAAAACCATTTAAACAGTCATAACTTAAGCAATTTTTATCGGCATTTCTCACAATTTTTCTGCGAAATCGGCGATTTTACCTGTGCTGGTATTGCGATAATTATCGGCCATAGATAAGCAGCAAAAGCAATCAAATCACTTATCTAAAAAATTTAAATAAATTAATTTTTATTTTTTAATAAACGAGTATGAGTAAAACGAATATATGGGTAGGAGGTGCTGATTCTATAAGTGCCTTATAAATCAATAGTTGTGACGGGTACAATCCGAGGTTTGCCCTTGGATTGTACCCTTTGTTTTATGTATTCTTTAGGATGTTGTATTTTCTTGAGTTGTCTTAAAAAGAATTCTTATTTTCTTTGTGATATTGTCATTATCGCAATCAAAAAAAGTTAAGCAGCATAGGTATTGAACCGATAAATTTCATCAAGTAAACGGGTTTTTGACATTTTAGGGCTATTCTGAAGGCTCGATGATTTTTGAGGATTATAATGCCATGAAAAGGATACAAACTGGAAAAAAAGGCAAGACGTTATTCATTCATTTTTGTACTTTTTACCTTTTACTTCTATCTCTTTTATCTTGTGGTTGTAACAACAAGTTCTTTGAACCGAGGCAAATCGGCAGGTTTCGTCCTACACCGGCGGTCAACGTAATATTAGACACGCTCGGTGTGGCTGAGGAATCGTCAGCGGAATATGAAGGAGGGGAAGAACCAAGACCAGAAGATTGCAGGGCAGTTGAGGTTGATTATGTATTTGGTCCCGGTGACATTGTAAGGATATCAATTCATGAACTGTTTCAAGAAGGACAGACAGTTGCAGACAATTATATTGTAACCGAGACGGGAAAGATATCCATACCGGATGTTGGTGTAATTCAAGCAGTAGGAGCGACCGAGATACAGCTTGAGGAGGAGATAAAGCAAATCCTTTCGCCGAGCATATTGAAAAGTCCTTCCGTTACCGTAACTTTGTTAGGCTCCGAATGGCGTACCTTTTCAATATTAGGTGACGGTATACCAGAACCAGGTCGGTATGTCATTCCTCGATATGATTTCAGGCTGGCCGATGCACTTGCAATGGCGGGTGGTCCTCGGCAATTTAACGTAAGCTATATTTATGTTACACGTCGTCCTCAGTACATAGATGCAATGGCTGGGCCAATGAACTTTGAAATTATTGAGCCGGGGATGATAGAGATAGAGAAGGAAAGCACTGGCCCAAAGTGGAACCAACCAGAGCTTATTGAGCCGGAGGAAATGGTCGAACCAGAAAAAGATTGGCTGGAGGTAATAACACCGCTGGCACAAAATCAATGGCCCGAGAGTAAAGTAGTTATAGCTTCCGCAGAGCTGGCGACCGATAGAGATGTTATCGATATAGTCTGGCCGGAAAAGGTTAAACAAACACGCAGTAATGAACGGCGATGGGATGAAAATCGACAGATGCCGGAACAATCCTTAGGGATTACTGATTCTGAGAGAACAGACAATCCTGTAAGTATTCAGGACATATTGAAAACGTTGTCCGAGCGGGCTCGCAAAGAAAGAGTGGGTGAGCGTGAGCGAATGGTGGGTGTCGATGACAAACAAGAATTATTCGCTGAGCCATCTATGCCGGGGGCACTTGATGAACCAATAGATATCGAAGAAGCACTTAAATCATTTGGCAGACCGGCTGCTCCAGAGACCATAGAGGAACCAATGGATTTTACAATAGACGAGACGACGGGACCAACCTTTGAGCCGATGGTCCCGGATATAGAGGAGAAAATGGATGAAGGTGAAGGCGGGCGTATCGAGTGGATATTTCAGGATGGCAAGTGGGTTCCAGTTCAAGTTGGTCCACCTGTCCAGCCCAGGTTGCCAAAGCCGGATGTCGAATTTGAGCCGAGAGAAGAAGCCGGGAGGATATCTACGGAATTGGTAGCACCGGGTTACGAGTGGGCTAAGAAGACACAGGGGCGACTCATAAAGATTCCGGTGGATAAACTGCTTGTTGGTGACCCACGATATAATATTGTGATAAAACCAGGCGATAATATTCATATTCCTGTTGACGTTATCGGTGAATTTTGTATACTGGGTAATACCAACTATCAGGGATTCATTAATATGACGGGCCGACCATTGACCCTGAAAATGGCCATTGCCGCGGCAGGTGGTTTAGATGAATATGCCTGGCCGAAGAAGTGTGAGGTAGTGAGGAGAATCGGCGAGAATAAAGAAGAAGTAGTGATGGTCGATCTTGATAAAATTGCCAGCGGCGAACAGCCGGACTTCTTTATCAAACCGAACGATTTGATCAATGTCGGCACACACTACTCCTCGGTATGGCGTGCAGTTTTGCGAAATTCGTTCAGGGCCGCTTATGGATTCGGCTTTATTTATGACCGTAACTTTGCAGATGCAGATTTCGGTAAAGGTTTTAAAATGACGGGTAAGGGGTTGTTTTAGTTTAGTAGAATTTTCGAGTTATGGTCAACACTATAGAGCGAAAAGCGTAAAACTGTGGAATTTCCACCGTTTTTGGTTCTTAATTTTTAGTTTTGTGTTTTTAGCATGGTGGACAATATTGTTTCTCCCACATCAGAAAGGAGCGAAATAAGTGCGCCCTTGCAAAAGCAAAGTTGGTGTCAGCTTGGGTTGCATAATTACGTTAAGATATTGATAATAGGGGGGGCATTTTACTATCTTTTCCGCGGTGTGATTGGAAATATTGTCCAAAGATGGCTTACGGACAGCAGCTGGTCGCATGGTTTTTTAATCCCGCTTTTTAGTTTATACTTCATTAATCAAAAAAAAGAGGGGATTCTTCACTCCGTTCAACATAACGAGTTGAAGCCGAACTATCTGGGCCTGTTTTTTCTGATTTGCGGGATTTCTTTTTATTTTTTCAACATAATTAGTCCAGCCGGATATGGATACTTTCGCGGCATTTCTGCAATAGCATCGCTCGGAGCAGTTGTATTATTTCTGGGCGGTTGGTGTCTGGTCAGATATACCTGGTTGCCGATTGGTTTTCTGGTATTTGCTGTACCATTGCCTCAGAGATTTTATGTTTCGGTGACTATGCCGATGAGAAAACTTGCTGCTGCCATAGCAACTGCATTATTGAACCTGGTCCCTCAAATGGAGGCTACGGTCAGTGGTGTTGTGATAGATATCTTTTATAAGGGCCAGCACTTAGAACCTCCCCTTAATGTGGCTGAGGCCTGCAGTGGGATGCGATTGCTGATGGCCTTTTTGGCCCTCGGTGTCGCTATGGCATATCTGCACTACAGGCCTATATGGCAGAGAATAATCCTTTTAGCCAGCACAATTCCAATAGCGATACTCTGTAACATCGTACGTGTAACGGTTACGGGGTTCATTTACGTGCTGTTGCATCCTAAATACACACAGGGTATTTATCACGATATGCTTGGGCTGGCGATGCTTCCATTAGCCTTTGGCTTATATGGTTTTCTTGCGTGGTTTATGTCTGGTCTGCTTATCGAGGAAGAACAGGCGGTTTCCGAGGATATTGTGATTCGAAAGCCCGCTTCGCCGGGGCGACAGCGAGGCGAGTAGTTTGTGAGGCAGGGTATGGGGCATAATATGAGAGCTTATTTTCAGCCGGCCTTTTTGGTTTGTGTTGCAGTTCTTGCGGCAGGAGAAATTATTAAACCGATATTAGGCGTGGTAATCGCGGATAAAGAACCCTTGCCGTTGAAAAAGCCTTTAGAATTTCTGGATGAAGAGAATTTAAGTCCTTATAAA
Organism: uncultured Pirellulales bacterium; assembly: GCA_964581905.1. GTDB lineage: Bacteria > Planctomycetota > Phycisphaerae > Sedimentisphaerales > Anaerobacaceae > CAZBWE01. Next base: position 10,867 of record CAZOQJ010000027.1, on the reverse strand, counting down.
GTAATATCGGAAATGGAAATCGACAACAAACAGCTTGTCAAAGAGCTCGGTACGAAAGATTATATTCAATGGGTTTTGGAAGATACCGAAGTATCGGCTGGTAATGCCGTACGGAGTCTGCTGTTATTTATTACTTATTACGACCTTCCAGATAAGGTGGTACATGCACCTGAAGAGTGCTATACAGGTGGTGGCTATGAAAGACTGGTGTCGGATAGTATAACGTTTGAAATAAACAATACAGGCGGCTCGCCTCGCTTCACGGGCGAAGCGGGCTTCAGGAAGAATATACAGGGCAAATATCTTGTCTTTGGCCGTACGAAATCCAATTTCTGGCAGAGCCAAGGGAAATTCCCAGTTCTGTACTTTTTTAGGGTCAATGGTAAATATATGGGCAGCAGGGAAGAGACCCGAATAACTCTAAATAAGAACATTTTTGGCAAATTTTCGTACTTTTCTAAAGTTGAATTGGCTTTTAATCAGAGCCCTGTTATACCAGACAAAGAAGAAGCCCTTGCAGCAGGAGAAAAGCTTTTAGGTGTAATTTTGCCGATTTTGGAGGCAAAGCATTGGCCTGACTGGCCTGCTCTGAGCGAAGTCGAAGGGAAAAAGGAGGGCGGTGGTGAATAAATTGATGTATATAGGCGGTTTTATAACAGGTAACAGGACACCAAACGGTTCGACAAGCTCATCATCCCGATCGAAGTTGAGGGAATGCCCCCTTGCGTTGTGGGAGCCTAATATAGGACATCTGGGAAAGTTACTATTTTTACCCAACGTAGCATTGGCGAAGGTGGGCTGTCAGGTTCTTACTCTGCCCGCCACCTCGCGTCGGAATACGCGGGGGCAGGCAATACATCGTAGAATCGGAACCTTACAGTATGATGCAAAATATCACCCAAACTCATAAATCATCAGCCCCCACTCTTGCTTCGCAAGAAGCAGCGGGGGCAGGTTTTTGTCGCGGTAGACCGTGAGAAGGGAAAATTTATGGCTAGGAAGAGATTGAATAAAAAAGTTGCACTTGTTGGCTCGGCAGTTCTTGCCATCATTATGGTGATTTCTATCTTACTAATTCTGCGTCAGACACGAGACCCGGAAAAGTTCATCAAAGAGGGCGATGCAGCGAGGAAAGTGGCGGCTGGGGCGGCAGACAAGGATGTAAAAATGCGAGAGTACCAGAGGGCCGAGCACAACTACCATAAGGCGCGTGCTCAGGCAAAGTCCGACTCGGTCAAAATAGATATCCTTTTTAAACTCGCGGATTTGTACCTCGAAATGGATAAGTATACCGAAGCTGACCAATGGCGCTATGCGATGGGGTGCTTGAATCAGATAGTCAATGTAGACCCGAAGAATGCGGAAGCCCGATTTGTCGAGTTGAAATACTTCTACATAATGGCTGATAGCGGTATAGATCAAGTTTGGCAGGAGGTGTGCGACAGAGCGTCAGAATTCATAGAGATAGCAAAGAATACAGATATATTTATGGAAAACATTGCCAAATGGGAAGTATATGGAATGCCAAAAATAGGAACTGACGAGCAGCACTTGGGTACAACTCTGTATTTAATTAGAGGTCGAGCCAGTTTTGAACTGGCACGGATGGGTGCAGGGACCAATCGTGACGAATTGCTTGTTCAGGCGGTCGACGATTTGACAAATGCGCAGGAATATGAACCAGATAACGTTGATGTCTATCGGTATTTGGCACAGGCAGCCTATACAAGGGGAAGTATCCTTGAATCAAGAGGTTCCCTTGAGGAAAAGGACAAAGCCGTAGAACAAGCCAAGGAGTTTTTAGAGCAAGCGGTTAAGATTGCAGAAGATAGCCCGAAAGCACATATTAATCTTTTATTAATGAAATATATGCTGGCTCAGAGGGTTGGCAACGAACAAGTTCGATCGCTCGAACCGGAATTTTTATCACTTTTAGACAAATTCCCTTCCAATGCAGAAGTATATTCGATAATTGCTCGATACTATTCAGATCCTCTTATGGGACCTAAAAATCTTGATAAAGCTACTAAAGCAGCTGAAGAGGCACTTAGATTAGACAAAGAGAATGTAGTTTACGCAGTAGTTCTGGTCAATTTGTACTATCGAAAGTTTTCTTATTACGGGCAAAAGTCAGATGTCTTTAAAGCGATAGAAACGGCGAAGAACGCGCTTACTCTGCCAGACGCACAAGAGAAAGGTGGTCCACGTAGCTGGGCAAATAGAATAAATAAAGCAACATTATGTGCCTTTCTTGCAAAGTGCTATATCGAGCAGGTGCTTGAGCCTTGTGAGCAGAGAACAGATTCGCAAACCGCAGTTTGGCTAAGAGATGCCGAGCAAGTGGTGCACGAAATTGAACAGATCGTTGGCAGTGGTGAAGACCCACAGGTTATTAAATGGAGAGGAATGCTTGAGCTTGCAAGGGGAAATAGAGACTTCGCCATCAGAAAGCTATATGCAACCTACGAGCAACTTAGGGCGTCCGCAAGACCAGATGCATTACTTTCCTATACTCTTGCAGAGATTTTTAGGAACACTTCTGAGGATGGTGCAGTTATGGAATTTCTGGTGAGCGCGCTGCAAGCAAATGTTGCTCAAACCAAACCCGAAGTGGCTTTAGATTACGCGGAGGTTCTTTTGAAGGTTAATGCTTGGACGGCAGTCATATCTAACATAAATGCTTTTGAAGAATCTTTCGGTGCTACTGAGAAGAGCCGACTGCTTCGCATTAGGGCTTATATCGGCGCAAATCAACTCGATGAGGCTAAAGAAGAATTAGCCAAACTCAAGCCGAATGACCCAAATACAATTAAGCTTAATTTGGCGATGGCACAGGTCCAGATTGGCCAAGTCCAAAGGGCAATAAGACAGAAGCAAGCAGGAGATCGCTTGGGTATTATTTTGCAACAGATAGCAAAGTCCGAAGCAGAAGGGCCGCCAGAGTCGGAGGCATCTATGCCATTAATGACAAAAGAATTAAATGGATATAGGCAGCTTGTAACAGAATTAGTGCGAAAGTTACTGCCAATGGAACCAAATTATGTTCCACAAGCAACGATTATTAATCTTTGCGCAAATTACATAGAGCAGGGCCAGATAAGTGAGGCCAAGGATTTAGTCGGTCGATTTCTGCATTATTTTCCTGATAATACATCAGTTCTGATATACAAGCAAATACTTTCCGAACCTGAGCCTGGAAATGTTTCGCAGCAAAGGCGTTATGAAATAGAAGAGTATGTTCTATCTAATATTGCTGACCCGACTAGTCGGGCTATCAAACTTGGATTATTTTATCGAGGCAACGACGAACTGGAGAAAGCTGCTACAGAATTCAAAAAGGCCCTTAAAACAGAGCTTCCGAAGGAGAGTGCTGCTACGAGACCGGTTTTTGAACAAGTGGAAGAAACAAATTTGCAGGCCATTACGGCAGATTATCTTTTGGATATAGCAATTAGGATGGAGGATTGGGGACTGGCAGGGCAAATCGTAGAGACGGCTGTGAGTAACAATCTGGATAGATGTCAAGGGCAGGTTTTTGCAGCTCGTCTTGATTTGGCTAAAGGGGATTTCAAGAACGCATTGTCTAAACTTGATGAAAGTCTGAAGCAAAGACCCATATTTTCTCGTGCTTATATGTTAAGAAGCAGCATCAATGCTAAGCTTGGAAATGAGCACACTGCTATTGCGGATATTCGAAAAGCTGCATCTCTGAATCCTCTTGATGGAAGTATTGCACAAGCATTGGCTATTACGTTGTACCATCGCAATCGAGAGCTTGGTGATAATGTATCGCCTGGACAAGTAATTGAGGCCACCACCGCTTTGGAAAGAGCCTTGGCATTAAATCCAAACAATTTAAATTTACTTGGCTTTTACGCTGATTATATAAGCCAGACACAGCCGTTAAGAGCGTTGGTAATTCGGCAGAATATACAGAAAATCGCCCCAAGCATTCGGAATGCTGTACGGCTCGGGATGCTATCAACGAGATTAGCTACTGAAGAAGCAGATGCGGAGCGAAGGGGTAGTCTATTTGCTGCTGCGGCTGCGTTCTTAGAACAAGCAAAGGAAATGGGCCCAAATGATAGAGAAATGCTATCCGGGTATGCAGAATACTATCGTGCGAGGGGGATGGAGAAAGAGGCTGAGAAGATATTGCAAGAATCAGAAGAACAGATATTGCTATGGGAGCATTATTTACAGAGCGGGCAATTTGAAAAAGCCAAAGAGGTTTTAGAGCAGTCGTATAGAAATGACCCCAAAGACATCCGTGTGATTAGGGGCCTTTTATACATAGCAGAAAAATCGCTCGATGGGGAGGCTGTAAAGAGATATTCTGATGAACTTTTATCACTTCAAGACAGCGTAGAAAACCACCTTCTTCAAATTCAGACTTTCCTTAAAGTTGGGCTTGTTAAGGAAGCTGAACACAAACTGCAAAGTTTCAATGAGAATTATCCAGATGAACCCCGGGCAGCGATGCTTGGGGCTTGGTTACTAATGAGACATGGGCGACTGGAGGAGGCAATGGAGATGGTAAATCGAATTCTTCAAAGCGGGCAGAACGATGGAACGATTTGGAGGCTAAGGGGCCAAATCAACCTCATGATGGCAAATTACGAACAGGCAATAGCTGACTTTAATAAGAGCAAGTCACTGTCTGATGAACCCAACACCAGACTTAACCTGGCCAAAGCTTATCTGCGTGTGAACCGGGAAGATGATGCTATAATCGAACTTAAAAATATAATTGACATACCGGATTGTCCTAAAGAAGCCAGAACGTTGCTTGAACGGGTTTACCTAAGACTTGGCAGAAAAGACGCTCTACGAAAACTCTATGATGATACCTTGGAGAAGTTTCCCACTGATGTGTCCTGGTATAATCTTGCGGGAGCATCTGCTATAGCTGATAACGATTTCAAAAGAGCTGATCGACTATATAAAGAAGCTTATCTGCTGAAACGACAAGAATATCTCGGACAAGATCTGAACAATACAATGCCAGATAAAGAATATGTAACAGCGTTTGATGGATATTTACAGGCACTTGTCTTAGGAGCAGGAACCTCAAGTTCAAGTAACTGGCAACCACATAAGCTAAAGGAGGTTCTTGAAGAATGTGGCAAGCATGTTGACGGTCCCTTTGCCCCTATTGCTTTCTACAGAATGGCTGAAGCAAAGATGAAGCTCGGTGAAGAAAAAGTTGCCATAGAATATTGCCGAAAAGCTGCTGACGAAGCCCAGACAAATGAGATGCTTGCCTCTGAGATTCTGTTAAAAATGTTCTTACTGCTGGGACCTGAGGAAGTTTCGATGTACTGCTCACAAAAACTTTCAACTAGCCCTGATTCGCTTGCTGCTAACTGGACCATGTTTAATCTTGCTAATATTAATGCCGACTACGATAAGGCCATAGAGTATCTTGATAAATGTATCAAAATAGCCGGGCTGGACAGCCCTCGTGGGATTAATTACATGGTGAAAAAAGTGGAGACTTTAAGCTTGGCTTTCGAAAAAACTTCCGATAATAATTATCTTAAGCAGAGTATCGCAGATTACGAAAGTTTATTAGCTAAAATGCCGAATAATACCAGTGTTCTCAATAATTTAGCATATATGCTTGCTGTAAACGACGAAAGGCTCTCTGTAGCCCTTCGGTATGCTGAACAGGCAGTTGAGGCAGTACCAAATAATCCGGGCTTTTTGGATACTTATGCTTATGTGTTGTATAAAAATGGTAAACTTTCTCAGGCTGCCGAATATGCGGCTGCTGCTTTGCAGCAGTATGAGCAGAGTGGAATTCTTCCACCTGCTGAGGTATATGAACATACAGGTATGATAAAAGAAAAACTTGGCGCAAAAGAGCAAGCTCTTGATGCTTATAAGCAAGCATTGGAAATAGGGGCTGATAAATTGCCGAAAAAAGTAAGAGAAAAGATAAGCAAAGCCATTGAACGCCTTTCGCAGTGATGTATTAGATGATGTGTCACGCGAAAAAAATATTTAATACAATATCTGCTTTTAGTAAGCAAACAGTGAGTCCAGATTGGAGATTAAAATGGCAGAAGAAAGACCAGGGGTAATAAATAGGACGGCAGGACCAGCCGGGGTAAGGCCACCAATTGCTACCGGATTAACGTCGAAGGAAATCTTCGGGATACTGCGTCGACACGTATTACTTATAATTGTTCTAACCGGATTGGGTATGGTAACCGGTGGTGCAACGTGGTATCTTCTAGAGCAATATTTCCCAAAATATACCGCCTCGACCTACATTGAAGTATTGCCGCCTGTAGAAACAGACCCTATGACTATTAGCTCGGTTCAGGTGCAAAAGGATATCCAATACGGTCACCGTATATCACTGGCCACCCTGATGGGACAACAAAGTACACTGCAGCAGTTGCTCGCCAGAGATAGCATTAGAAAAACTACCTGGTTCACCCGAAGAGCTAATGAGTCACAACGTGTTAAGGATTTGGGCAGGGATTTTGGTGCTCTTGCTCATAGAGATGCCGGTTATATTGAAGTATCGATGTCCAGCGGCAAACCCGATGAAGCAGCACTTATAGTTAACGAGATGGTAGATTTGTTTGTTTCTTCGCAAGGAGGCGCAAAAAGAGCAGAAATTGCTGACCAACTGACAAGGCTGGAAGAGCAAAGAGGTCGGGTTCAAAGAGAATTAGATGCAGCCGATAGAGGACTCAGTGAGGTTCGTACGGCATGGGGTATGACCGACCTGGAAAGACATGCAGGTTATGGTTACCGACAAACAATTGAGGTGGTACTGGACGATTTAAGTGTTAGGGAAAACGAGCTTTCTCTAATAGTAAAACAATATCAAGCTGATATAAAAAATCTTGAGGAACTGGCGACAGGTCCTATTAGTGTGCAAGTTGAAAATGCAATAGAGGCCGACCCTGTTATGGTTATGCTTGCCGAACAGCTTGCCATGATAGAAAGTCAACTGTCTAGCAGGCTTACAAGGTTCGGTGAAAATCACAGGATTGTACTCCAGTTGCAAGAGTATATAAACGAGGTCAGAGAAAAAAGGCGGCTTAGGAGAGAAGAAATAGCAGAGCAGACCCGTCAGGCAAACTACGAAAATGCCCAGGACCACTTGATTGTGATGCAAGAAAGGTTGACAGAGATGGAAAGGTTGCGAGCGGATGCATCTGCGAAAAAAAGAGACCTCGATTTAGCCCGTGTACAATATGAGCAGCGGCTAAAGATAAGAGATGAAAGAGTCACGATGCTCGATTCAATTAAGGAGCAGATTGAGAAATTGAAGATAATACATGATGACCCGAGAACGCCTAAGGTTCAGCGTGTTGGATTAGCTCCGGTGCCATTGGAAATGGTAACTTCCCGGAAGTGGTGGGTTCATTTCCCAAGTGGGACGATGTTGGGTCTTCTACTTGCCATAGGGCTTACTTTCTTCATCGAGGCACTGAATGACCTGGTAAGCACGCCGGGAGATGTTCGCAGATATTTGCGTATTCCGCTTTTGAGTATGATTCCCGATACTGTTGAAGATGCACAAGCTCGTGGGATTGACCCCTGTCATATTGTTCGCCTGGCACCTCATTCCCTTATAAGTGAATCCTATAGGCAGCTTCGGACAGATTTGAAACTATCATGTACTGTTGAGCCTAAGGTATTACTTGTTACCAGTGGTTCGGCAGGGGATGGTAAAACCTCTGTGGCGGTTAATCTTGCGACAACCTTTGTTACTGAAAACAAAAGGGTACTGTTGATAGATGCCAACCTCAGGCGTCCAAGTTTGCAGATATTATTCCCAAGAATAGGCCGACAGGGTATGGAAGCCGATCAGTTTAATTTTGGCTTGAGCAATGTGCTTATGAAACAGTGCAGTGCACAGGATGCGATAAGGCCCAGTAGTGTCGAGGGGATGGATATAATTGATGCAGGACCATTGCCGTCCAATCCGGCTGAACTGCTCGATGGCGCACAGATGGATAAACTATTTAAAGAACTCCGTGAAAAATATGATTACATTGTGCTTGACAGCCCGCCTGTGCTGCTGGTGACTGACAGCAAGATACTTGCAAAACTTGCTGATGCAACGATTTTGGTCTTTAATGCCGCTGCTACAAGAAGAGGTGCCGCTCAAAGGACCATTGCTCAATTAAAAGAAGCGAATGCCCAAATTGTTGGCTGTGTGCTCCTTGCCGCGAGGACTATTAAGGGTGGCTATTTCGGAGAGCAGTTCAGGTCTTACAAAGAGTATCAGAAAGCGCAGACTGCTGCTGCCTCAACTTAGCAGCATGCAATAGCGGAAATGTAAACTAGAGACCCCATTTTGCAATACTTTGCGAATGGGGTCATTTCTGTATAAAATGTCTTTGTGAGAGATAGTTCTATGGAGCGATTTTTAGTAACTGGCGGAGCCGGATTCATCGGTTCAAATATCTGCAAAAAACTCATTTCAGAAGGTTGTTTTGTCCGGGTTGTTGATAACCTGCTCACAGGCAAAAAAAGCAATCTGGCCGGTATTATAGACAAAATCGAGTTTATCCAGGCCGATATGGGCGATGACCAGGTTGCCCGTTCAGCGATGAAAGATATTGATGTTGTTCTGCACGAGGGTGCTTTGCCCTCGGTGCCGCGCAGCGTTGACGACCCCGCTTTAACCCATAAACACTGTGTCGATGCCACTTTTACGCTTCTTCTGGCCGCTCGTGATGCCGGCATAAAACGCTTTGTATATGCGTCAAGCTCCTCGGCTTACGGCGATACCCCAACTATGCCAAAGGTTGAGACGATGCCGCCACAGCCCCTCTCGCCTTACGCAGTGGGCAAACTCGTCGGGGAGTACTACTGCTCGGTATTTTACAAGGTTTTCGGCCTGGAAACGATTTCGCTGCGTTATTTCAATGTATTCGGCCCCCATCAGGATCCCGCCAGCCAATATGCAGCCGCCATACCGGCTTTTGTAACGGCTATTTTGAAGGATGAGCCGCCGACCATCTATGGTGACGGCCTGCAAAGCAGGGATTTTACATACGTGGACAATGTCGTTGATGCGAATTTGTTGGCTGCACGGGCAAAACAAACCAAAGGGGAAGTCTTGAATATCGCCTGCGGCCAAGCCGTAACTGTCAATGAAGTTATTGAGATAATTAATGGATTGCTCGGCAAAAATATTAAGCCGAAATATGACCCTCCTCGTCCAGGCGATGTAAAACATTCCCTCGCCGATATCACACTCGCCGAAAAGACAATCGGCTTCAAACCAAAAGTCCAATTCAAACAAGGCCTGCAAAAAGCTATAGACTGGTACCGAGAGAATCTTGTGTAAGTAATTTGGCTTTGATTGGGTTTGTTTTGGGTTTGAATTGGGTTTGTTTCCGCCTTCGCCGAGGCTTCGGCGGACAAGCGTAGTTCATTGTATTAAAAGAACTTGTGTTCATTTTTCCGTTTTGGAAATTGGCTTTGGGATTTTTAGGCCAAAAATCGATGTCCATTTTCATAACCCTCTGTTTTAACATAACTTAAATTCACCCGATTTTGAGGAAAATTGGGTTTGTTTTGCATACTTTGGTCAATTTGATTGACCAAAGAGTCAATGCGTAAATGAGTAAACGGGTAAATGAGTGAGCGGTTTAATTGTAATTGATCATTAGTCATTCATATGTCCTTAGTATATAAGACTCCCCATAAGGGGTAAATTGCCGACTAAATTTGACTTGCGGGGCTCCGCGAACGCGTCCGCCACTGGCGAGACTTCTGTGCTGCCTGAGCACATTCGGAATTATACCAAACACCTTCTGTATGTTCAATAGATATTTAACAATACTATAAAAAAAATTTGCCATATAACTCGCAGAAGGAGAAAATTAAAAGTTCAAAGTGTAAAGTGTAAAGTTGTGGTATCGCTGCGCGATGATATTTTAATATTTAGCCACGAAGACACCAAGAAATTAGACACAGATTCACACAGATTGACACGGTTTCAGTCAGCTTTGTGTTCTTGGCAAATTCTACTCCCAAAGCCAGCTTTGTCATAGAATATTGCCTTCGTCCACCCCGCTTCGCTAAAGCTACGCAGGGCAGGCAAAGTCAGACAAGCTGACTTATCTTTAAGCTGACCAGACTTTAACAACGAATTGCGTAGTGCTGCCGGAGGCCGCAATGAGGGACAACAGTAAGTATGCCGCAGGCATACGAATAAAACAATCCTCACCGCAGGCAGGACAAGCAAATTCGTGGATCGGGGAGTTAAAAGTGAACTAAAGTGCCTAAAGTGAGCTAAAGTGGAAAGTTGTGGTATCGCTGCGCGATGGTGTTTTAATTGTTAGACACGGATTTCACGGATTGACACTGATTTATACTTACCGCGGAGAACGCGGAGTAACCTTATAGATTTTAACAGCTATTGCGGACTTGACTGCAAAATCCTCGATGCAAGCATCTGCGAATTCAACAGCCGACGTCCGTTAGGCCGAGACAAATCGGCCTGCATAATAATATGTACGCTGTTAAAAATAAAGTTTAGCCACGAAAAGGAAAGAAGATTAACCACGAATACCTATGGCACAGGTTAACACGAATCCATTCGACACTTCGACAAGCTCAGTGCAGGCAAGCTCAGGACAAGTTTGCACTAATACCTAAGGCATAAATTTATTTATTGGCCAAAAACGCACTTTGGGCTTTTCAGCCACAGAGGTCACCGAGAGCACAGAGATTTGAGACACAGATTGACACGGATTTGAAAACAAATAATCAGTGATAAGTTATCAATTAAAAGGGGGCAAGTGCGGGGAGGGTTTATTGAATGATTCCGCGTGTGCAACAAGTTGCACACCCTACCCGGTTGCGACTGGAAAAAGTTAGTAAT
>CAZOQJ010000026.1:0-22788 GCA_964581905.1 uncultured Pirellulales bacterium | reverse complement strand
ACAGGATAGTCGAGGGCAGAAAGCTGATGCTTGGCGGTGTTTATGTGCCGTACCCCGCAGGACTGGCCGGCCATAGCGATGGTGATGTCGCTCTACACGCTTTAATTGATGCACTGCTTGGGGCAGGTGGCATGGGCGATATAGGAGCGATGTTCCCCGATACCGACCCAAAATTCAAAGGTGTAGACAGCAAGGAGTTTTTATTTGTTGTAAAAGAGCTGCTCGAAGAGAAACAGTGGGAAGTGGTTAATGTTGATTTAATAATACACACAGAGCAGCCGAGTTTACAGCCGGTCAAAGGACAAATTAAACGATGCGTTGCCGGGCTTTTAGGGATTGATTTTACCGCAGTTAACATCAAGGCAAAAACGAACGAACAGCTCGGTGATATTGGCTCTGGCGAAGCAATGGCCGCTACGGCTATAGTACTTTTGAAAAAGAAACGCAAACGAACTTTATAACACGGATGAAATATGAGGCCGAAAAACCGGTCAAACAGGGTAAGAACCTTCAAATTAACTCCTTAAGAAAATTACTAAAAAAATTAAAAAAATGTTTGTAGATACGCCCTTGAGAAGGTATCATACCCGCCAATATACTATAAACGTAGGTGGTAGTCTGTATCAACTCTTGCTAATGGGATTTATTGCAGGGTTGCGAAACTAATTCCTAATCTAGTTTAGGGAGGTAAAACAAGTGAGTGTTGATGAGATAGATGCTCAGGCAATTGAACAAAAAGTTGTTGGAATAATTAGTGAGCAAATGGGCGTCGACAAAGCTGAGATAACGCGCGAAACCTCATTTATTAACGATTTGAATGCTGACTCTTTGGATACTGTTGAGCTTGTTATGGAGTTCGAGGACGAGTTTGATATGAGCATCCCGGACGAAGAGGCTGAGAAAATTCAGACCGTCGGTGCCGCAATCGACTACATTGTCAATATCGCACAATCCAAAAACAAAGAGTAGCGAATAGCTTTAGCATGAAAAGACGCCGAGTTGTTATTACAGGCTTGGGCTGCATTACTGCCTTGGCTGAATCCGTCGATGGGCTTTTTGCCGCGCTTTGCGAGGGTAAAAGCGGGGTTTCTACTATAGAATCCTTTGACACCAGCACATACCCTGTGAAGTTCGGCGGCGAAATAAAAGCTTTCGATGTGACCAAATACATCGACCACCGGGAAGGCAGGCGAATGGACCGCTTTTCGCAGCTTGCCATCGTTGCCGCCATCCAGGCCGTAGAGGATAGCGCTCTGGATTTCTCAAAAGAGGATGTTCATCGAGTCGGCGTCATCGTGGGAACCGGCATAGGGGGCATCAAGGAAATAGAAGACCAGCACATAAGGCTCCTGAACAAAGGTATAAGGCAGGTTTCACCTTTCACTGTTCCGAAGCTTATGGCTAACGCCGCCAGCGGCAATATTGCCATTCGCTACGGCCTGAAGGGACCCAATTTTGCCGTAACCAGCGCCTGTGCTTCCGGCAATCACGCTATCGGTGAAGCTTCGTGCAATATCGTTGCCGGCCGAAGTGATATTGTCGTAACCGGTGGTACAGAGGCCGCTCTTACGCCGATAGGACTGGCTTCATTTTGCGCCGCCAGGTCTCTCAGTACTCGAAACGACAATCCCCCAATTGCCTCAAGACCATTTGATAAAGACAGGGACGGCTTTGTACTTTCAGAAGGCGCCGGCATTTTGGTTTTAGAAGAATATGAACACGCGAAAAAACGCGGCGCAGACATATATGCGGAGTTGCTCGGTTACAGCGCTACCGATGACGGCTATCACATTACAGCACCACTGCCGCAGGGCAACGGTGCTGCAAGGGCAATGGAGCTGGCTTTAATCGACGCGGGCATAGAGAAGGAAAAAGTTGATTATATCAACGCCCACGGCACAGGCACCGAGCTAAATGACATAGCAGAAAGTATAGCCATCAAATCCGTTTTTGGTGACAGGGCATATAAAATATCAATAAGTTCAACCAAAAGCTCCCTTGGCCATCTGCTTGGGGCCAGCGGTGCTGTTGAGCTGATAATTTGCATGAAGGTTATTCGTGAATCAGTCATCCCCCCCACCATCAACCTCGAAAATCCGGACGAGCGGTGCGACCTGAAAATGGATTATGTGCCCCTGCAGGCACGCCGGGCAAAGGTCAATATTGCGATGAGCAATTCTTTCGGCTTTGGTGGTCATAATGCATGCCTCATCGTCGGGAAGTTTCATTAAAAATACCGTCTCCCGCTGGCACGGCGTAGCGTAAGCGAAGTCGGAAGCCTTGGCGTAGTCGGGTAAGGGGGAGTGGTTTTAACGCTCATATCAACGTATTTTCCCGCTTTTTTCCCCTATCAGATATGAGAAATCAATCCGTTTGCCGATAATACCGGTTTTGCTAAGTCATTCAGCGTACTTAAGTTATAGAATTCAATTAAAATGGCCACAGAGAGCCCATACGAGGTAAAGCGTGCTAATACGGCTTGAAAATGGATAGTTTTTAAAAATTTTTCTTGAACTTGAGACCTCTAATATGGTATAAATAATGATGGTTAAGGATATGCCCGTATAGGTGGGTATATGTGGATTTTTGACTTTCAAATTTGTTCGATTTTCACATGCTTTTGTTAGAGGAGGTGTTGTTACGCGTGGCAAAGAGCCGTAATAAGGGCTCTTTACATCACGGTTAATAACTCTACATCTAAAATTAACAGTTCGGATTGAGGTTTTTACGGAAGGAGATAGAGTCAGGCCAGAGAAAAGTTATGTTGAACAAATCTAATCGAGGGGGAGAATTATTATCGGTCGTTATGTGAAAACTAAAAGGTGTTTTTCGTGCGTTGTTAGCTGAATATATAAAGCAATTTTGTTTTTTGAAGGAGAATTATTATGTGTAGAAATTTAAGTTTTTTAATCTCTGTTGTTTTGGTGCTGTCTCTGGCGTCCACCAGTTTCAGCGCAGTTGATGTTGTGATAGGCAACTGGGAGAGCACCATGGAGAGTTGGTCGGCATGCGGCTGGGGTCCTCCCGGCAATGCCACGTTAACCCCCGGCCAAACGACTGGGGTTACATTAGGCAGCGGCAGCCTTGAGGCGTCGGGGCAAGCGATTGGACCAGAGCCATTGTATTGGTTCATACAAATAAATGACAGTACTGGTTTTTCTAACGCTAACTTCATTGCCAACGACATCTTCGCAGTAGATGTTACTCGGGTGGCTTCCGACTGGACGCCTTTGCCCGACCCGTGCGAAAAATCGAGCACTATAGGCGTGCAAATCCAGTGCAATGCGGATGGCGCCGAGATAGTGCGGGTGGATGGTCTTGTTCCATGGGACGGCATTACCAGTACACAGACGCTTTATGTGGACTACTCTGTGGCTAATCCAGGCGGTACTCCTTCGTGGAAGCAGCTTACTCTCAACACGGAAACCAGTGGTTACACTGCTGGCGGGGTTTACTACCTTGATAATGCCAGATTGCTCAGGTCCACACTCGCCACTAGGCCGGCGCCGAAAGATGGTGCGACGGATGTGCTGAGTAACGCTATCCTTAAGTGGAAGCCGGGCAGGTATGCTGACAAACATGATGTATATTTCGGCACCGATTTTAACGATGTAAACGATGCCAACAGCTCATGGCCGGTGGCAACCGGACCGGATGACCCCAATGTATACAAAGGTCGCAAGGACCCTAATACTTATGACCCTGGCGGTCTTGATACCGGTCAGACTTACTACTGGCGCATCGATGAGGTTAATGCTGCGCCGGACTACACAATCTATAAAGGCAACATCTGGAGTTTTTCGGTTGTATCTTATTATGCATGGAATCCTTCTCCTCCTGACGGTACCATATATGTGCCTACGTATGTACAACCTCGATGGAATGCAGGTGTCGCGGCGACTGAACACAGGATGTATTTCGGCACGGATTACAACGGTGTAAACGACGTACCAGTGGGGGACACAAGCCCGCCGCTGTATAAGGGTTATAGTACAGATACAATCTGGGGCAACGAAGGAACAGAGTTAGGCCTCGGCATTACTGATTATAACACGATTTATTACTGGAGGATTGATGAGGCTAACGACACAACCACATGGAAAGGCGATGTCTGGCAATTTACGTCTGCGTTCCCCGGCGGAACCGTTGTGATAGGCGACTGGGAGGACGTCAATGACGGATGGTGGTTGGTCGATGCTACATCAAGTAGTTACAGCACTACAGGAGTCACCTTACACAATAAGAGTTTCAAGCTGGAAATTCCAGGCGGCGATTGGAATAATGCTATGGGTGTCGGGGTTAATGAAGTGGACATTAAGTCTAACGATACCTTCAAAATTGACGTGACGTGGATTGCTTCCGAGTGGTCAGGTGTTGGCGATGCCCAAATTCTGGGCTTGGTTATCAATGCCGCAGGGATTGATTGGACCGAGCTGGGTCCTCCTGATACTGATACGAGTAATCCTACTGAGCCTGGTGTCTGGAATCCGGGTTTCGGAGATGATACGAGGACGCTAAGCTGGGACTACTCTGATGTTAATACTCTTGATGACATTCCTAATGGTGGATGGATGCAGTTGGCTATTCTCACGAGTCATCACCTGAGTTACGGTACCGGAACTTATTACTTCGACAATGCGCGATTGTTCGATAGCAGATTCGCTTCTAATCCGGATCCACGTAACGCTGCAACAGATGTGCCGATTGACCCTGTTCTTAGCTGGGCACCGGGGAAGTTTGCTGATAAGCACGATGTATATTTCGGCACCGATGAAGATGCCGTAACCGACGCCAACAGAACCAGTCAACTTGGCGTTCTAATAAAGCAGGACTATGGCACTAACTCTATTGATATCGCAAATGATGTAAATGTAGGACTGCTGGCATTCGATACAACCTACTATTGGCGGATTGATGAGGTCAATGATACTGGCCCCGATCCGTGCTTATGGAAAGGTAACGTCTGGAGATTCATGACAGGCCACTATCTCATTATCGACGATTTTGAGTTGTATAATCCGAATCTCGATGATACGTGGAAAGCCAGCAGCAAGGCAACGGTAAATCTTTCGACAGACCCGGTCTATGGAGGCGCACAGGCGATGGCGATTGATTATGACAATAATGTTCCCCCGCCTTATTATTCAGAGGCATACGCTGATACCACAGGACCAAACAGTCTTGACTTTGGCATCGACTGGACCGTAGGTGGCGTTGAGGGGTTGTCGCTGTGGTTCAAGGGTATTCCAGACCTTAGAGGCAGCTTCTCGGGCTCAGACCCCTACACGCTTGAAGGTGACGGTTGGGATATCGAGGAGACATCTGATGGCTTCCACTATGCCTATAAGCAGCTTGCTGCTGCTACCTGGCAGATCGTGGCAAAGGTGGTCAGCGTGGAGAACACCGACCCCTGGGCCAAAGCTGGTGTGATGGTTCGCGAGACATTGGAACCAAACTCCATACACGCAAGTATATTTGTTACACCTGAGAATGGAGTTCTCTTTGAGTGGCGTGAAGTGGCGGACGGTAATAGCGAATCGACACAGGCGCCCGATGCTAACATCACCCCTCAACATTGGGTAAGGTTGACTCGTGGTGCTGCTATTAGTGCCGAGCATGCAAATGACGTCGGCGGCGACCCTGACAAGTGGACGCAGGTTGGCGATACTCTGGATTTGGAGCTGACCGGGGTCGGAACGCCCATATATATAGGTCTGTGCGTTACCAGCCATAACGAGCTTGAGCTGTGCACAGCCGAAATCTCTAATGTTTCCATGCAGGCCCCTCTTGGTACGCCCCTTGTAGGTCCATGGGCCGACAAGGATATCGGTATACCTTACAATTACCCTGAGCCGATGTATGTGGTGCTGGAAGATAGCAACAGTGACGATGGGATTGTGTACTATGAGGATAAAGACCCCAATGCAACACAGAAAGGTATTTGGACGCACTGGGGAATAGAATTAGATGAATTTAGTGCACAGGATGTGGACTTGACAGATGTCCAGAGGATGTATATTGGCTTTGGTGATTTGAACGATCCGGCGCCGGGTGGTACAGGTACCGTGCACTTCGACGATATTCGGCTGTATGCACTTGGATGTGTCCTTTCGAATCGTACAGCAGGTTTTGCTAAGGCCGACTATGCTCCTGAGGGTAGTCCTTCCGGGGATTGCGTGGTGGACTATCGAGAGATTGGGATAATGGAACGCGACTGGCTGAAATCACCGCCACCTAATCCGGCTGTTGACCTGCATGTTGATAACATGATAGACTTCAAGGACTTTGCCGCTTTGGCGGAGTTCTGGCTTGAAGAGCAAATGTCGCTGTGGCCGTGACCTTTATTACAGGCTGACTAATTAGCGAAATATCGCGTTTATTCGTGGCCTACATTGATTAGTTTGATGTAGGCCACGTTTTTTTAATTATAATAGACTATTCACGAACGACTAACCCCTGTTAGTCCTAGGGACTCCTTACGGAGAAAGCTCGGCTCGGCCAAGCCAGGACGGGCGTGCCGTAGCCGGTTTTTTTCTAACGGCGTAAATAGCTTGAAATGATATGCACTTTCAATTATTGTTCTTGCTATGAATATCGTTTGGGCGATTTTGCTTTTAGCTGGTGGGTTGGTGATACTTGCCAAGTGTGCCGAACTGTTGGTAGCGGGAGCGGTCGGATTAGCCAAATGGCTGGGTGTTAGCCCGCTTGTCATCGGCCTGACGGTCGTGGCGATGGGAACATCGACACCGGAGGTAGCTGCCAGTATCGCCGCTGTCATCCGTGGAATGGGGGATGTGGCAATTGGCAATGTATACGGCTCAAATATTGCCAATTTGCTCCTTGTAGGTGGACTGGCAAGTCTTATTCGGCCATTACAGGTTCAGAAAAAGACACTTCTTCGTGAGATACCAGTTATGATTTTAGTAGCGCTATTATTGTGGCCGGTTCTGCACAATCTATCTTTGTCTCGGCTGGAAGGTATTATCCTGTTAGCTGTTTTTGCGGCGTTAATACTTGTGACAGTTTCTTTAGCCCGCAGAGAAACTCAAATCACAAATCGACATACGGCACACGATATAAAAGATACGAGAAAAAGTATTTTGTTCGTTGTTATCGGATTGGCGGGTCTGGCTCTGGGGGCGGATATGGCTGTCCGTGGCGCGGTGGTGCTCGGCGAGCGAGCCGGCTTGAGCAAGGCCGTCATCGGATTAACTATCGTTGCTATCGGGACTTCTCTGCCGGAGCTGGCAACCTGTGTAGCAGCTGCCATTAAAGGCGAGCACGATATTTCCATCGGCAATCTGGTTGGTTCAAATATATTCAATACCCTTCTTGTAGTCGGCACAGCTGGTACGGTTCGGCCGTTTATAATCGGGCCTCGGCTGGCCGGAGCCGATTACTGGATTATGATTGCCGTAAGCGCCGGCTTTGCTTTTTTGGTAATTATCTTCAGACGCACTATTAGCCGTCTTGGTGGAGTAATACTGTTTTTCGGCTATATTACCTATATTTTGTACCT
This sequence comes from uncultured Pirellulales bacterium, assembly GCA_964581905.1. GTDB lineage: Bacteria > Planctomycetota > Phycisphaerae > Sedimentisphaerales > Anaerobacaceae > CAZBWE01. The sequence goes on along the minus strand of CAZOQJ010000026.1, from coordinate 15,269 downwards.
TTTCGTTTACACTGCCGGCGTGTAAAATTTATCCCACAATTTATCCCAAATATTTTTGACAAAACAGACCTTAATGTACTATAATTATCTAAAAGTGTAAAATTTGTTATCTTTATGAGAGGAGGTACTATTATGTGGCGAGTAAAGGAAATCCGTCAATTTTTGATGACCGTTGTGGTTATTCTCTGCTGTTTGACCACTGCTGGTGTCAGAGCTGACTGGCAGGAGCAACAAAAACTCACCGCTGGCGATGCTGACCAATATGACTACTTTGGCTTTTCCGTTTCAGTTGACGGCGACTATGCCATCATTGGGGCATGTTACGACGATGAAAAGACATCGAATGCCGGTGCAGCATATATATTCAACCGTGTCGGCGGTACGTGGACCCAGCAGGACAAATTGATGGCTTCAGACGGCCAATCACTCGATAGGTTTGGCTCTTCTGTTTCAATCAGCGGTGATTATGCCATCGTCGGTGCTTACACGAAAAATAATGACACTGGCGCTGCCTATATTTTTGAGCGAAGTGGTACGAGCTGGAGCCAACAGGCCAAACTAACTGCCTCGGATGGCACAATTGGTGATGAGTTTGGATATTCTGTCTCAATTAGCGGTGATTACGCTATTGTCGGGGCTTATGGCGATACTGACTTGGGAGTAAACCAGTGCGGCTCTGCATACATCTTTGAAAAACCACCTACCGGTTGGGTGGATGCCAACGAGACGGTCAAACTATTTGCCTTTGACCCCGGGCCAACTTCCGGCGAGCGCTTTGGATATTCCGTTGCGATTGATGCCAACTATGCCATCGTGGGTGCCGACCTTAGTAGTCCCGACCCAGGATTAATTTGGGCCGGCGCTGCCTATATATTCAAACACGAGGGTATATATTGGAATCCTCAGCCCCCAAAGTTGACTGCCTCAGATGCTTCAGCAGGGGACAATTTTGGCTGTTCGGTCGCAATTGACTGTAACTATGCCATCGTGGGGGCCACTGGTGATGATATTGATGCTGTGAATGGACAGACCGGTTGTGCATACATATTCAAGTGTACTGGTAGCCCCCTCTGGACAGAACAGGATATACTGTTCGCCAGCGACCCTTGCATGTCCGACTATTTCGGCAAGTCGGTTTCTATCAGCGGCGATTATGCTTTTGTGGGAACCCCTGCTGCTTTCAGACCGGGTGCAGGGTATATGTTTAGGCGCGCACGTGTTGGCACTACTTGGCCGCAACTTGATAAGTTGACCGTCCCGGATGTCAATTCTACCGATTCATTTGGCTGGTCTGTTTCAATCGATGGTAGCTATGCTATCATGGGGGCGTTTAATGATGATGGCCATGGCACGGCATTTACATTTAAGCAACTCTGCCCCGCTGTTGACCTGACCGACGATTGCTGCGTGGATTATTATGACCTAAAGGAATTTTGTGACTCCTGGCTAAATGCCGGCCCAGCCGATTGGGATGGAAGCGGAGCGGTTGACTTTCCCGACTACGCCAAGTTTGCATTGGAATGGATGCACTTCAACTAAGCGTTTTGTGCTCCGAAAAATTAATCGGCCTTTTGGAGCAATACTTATTTGTGGCGGCAATCTCGCTGTCTTTAACTTTGTGTTAATGTTGCTTTACCCCGTTAGAAAGATTAAGGTTAATCAGTGTTCATTTCTGTTCCTTTTTATGGGGCTTTCTAATGGGGTTTTTAAGTTCATTTATTTTATTCAGGCATATTTGTCAAATTTGTCAAAAAAATTACGGGAATTTTTTGAAGATTTTTTTGTAATTCGGGGCGAATTGAATGATTCTCTGCAGCAAGAATAAATCGGTGTTTATCAGTGTCAGTCCGTGTATAGTAAAAAAGGGCCGGGTGCGGAGGGAGAGGGAGAGAGAGGAAAAACCCGGCCCTCTTCGATATATATATTACAAAAAGTGTATACGCCTTGTCAAGAAAAATCAGGGCATACGGGCCTCAAAACGTCATTAATTCTACAAAGACATCTTGAAAATCTTTTCTGTTGGCGATTTCGATATATTGGATTTTACGGGCTAATTGGCCAGCTTTCTTGCGAAATCTGCTGGACACAAGGAGCATTTGCGCCCCCGCTGAGGCGGCATTGCCGACAAAACAAATCCTTTCTTCCGGTACATCAGGCAACAGACCTGTCTTCAGAGCGTTTTCCGGCCGAATGTAATTGCCGAAGGCGCCGGCTAATAATATTCGAGCTATATCACTGTCCTCAAGTGAAATCTCTTTCTGCAAAATTTTTATCCCTGCCCGAATGGCTGCTTTAGCTAACTGGACCTCGCGGACATCTTTTTGCGTCAGTAGGACTTTTTTCTCCTCATTATCGGCGAGTACAAAAGCTGCTTGGCCATCATGTTCGATAATTCTTTTGAGGATGTCCGGCGGCAATTTATCCTGCAGCTTTTCGATGTCGACGAATCTGCCGGTTTTATCGATAATCCCTAAATCCAGCATTACCGCCACGGCATCAATCAAGCCGCTGCCGCATATCGAGCGAGGCGGACAATTTCCTATCACATCCAAATCGATATCTTCATCATTTACAATGACAGCTTCAATCGCACCATTAGCCGCCCTGCTTCCGCAGGTTATCCTTGTCCCTTCGAAGGCCGGTCCTGCAGCACAGCTTGCGGCATAGAGCTTGTTTTTTATACCGAGTACAATTTCACCGTTTGTGCCGATGTCAACTGCGAGTGTCATTTCCTCGGCCGAATCCATATCCACTGCAAGTGCTACGGCGGTGGTGTCCGAACCGACAAAGCCGGCTATGTTTTCGACGGTATGGATATTTCCTGCTGGGTTTATCTGCAAACCCAGCTTTTCGGGCGGCAGGTCATGAGCATCGAGCGAATACGCCTTATAGGGCGCCCGGCCAAGCTGGGTTATCGGCATCGCCAAAAAAATATGGTTCATTGTTGTATTTCCGACAATGCACATTTCATAAATTTGCTTTGCGTCTATGTCGGCCCCGGCGCAGAGCTTTGCGATTAACTCGTTTATACAGTCGATTATTGCTTTCTGCAGCTCAGCCAGTTTCTCTTCGGTTTGCGCATAAGTTATTCGGCTGATGACATCATCACCATATCGAGCTTGCGGATTGAGGACGGCTTGCGTTGCCAGGCACTTTCCATCTTCCATATTGATTAGTTTGGCGACGACCGTCGTTGTCCCAATATCCACAGCCACGCCCAATATTCGCTTCGCAGAATTTCCCTTCTGGTATTTTTTATATATGTCGGGCTCAAATTTGGCTTTAGTTTCGATGCCTTCTGCGAGGATTTTTTGCTCGAAGAATCTGGAACTGTCGGGTATTGTTACAGTGAGGTCGCTTTGAACGTGATACTGGCAGGCCAGCACTTCTTGTCCATCCGGCTCAAGAATAACCTGACACTTTTTACAGATGCCTTTGCCGCCGCAGACGGTGTTTAAAATAATGCCCGCCTGACCCGCCGCCTCCAACAACGTAGCTTTTGCATGGATGGAAATTCTTTTACCATCCGGCTCGAAGATAATCTGGAAATGCTTCATTTATAATATTGGCCCGCCTACGGCAGATTGGCTTATCAGAAGATGTATTTATGCGTGGCTGATTTTATGCCGTATTTTCCATTTCGTGTGGCGTTTTTTACTGCCGATTTTACGCCTTCGCCTTGGTTTGCCCATTCATATCTCCTATATTTGGATTAAAAAACTTTATTTCAATACTTTTCTATTATTAAGGTGTATAATACACTATAAAAGAACAGAATGTCAACTGATAAAGTATCTAACCGGTTAGTCAACAGCACATTGTGCGTTGCTTTGGCTTACCAAATGTAGAATTTGAAACACGGTGCGAAAATGATACAGTGTAAAGATTGCGAGTTATGTGAGTTTGGGCCGGACGGCAAAAGAACCTTTAAATGCGACCCGTTTTCCAATATCAAGGAGCCGGAGTGTTTAGCCAAATGGCAGCTAATCCGCCTGGATATGCTGGTGGCCAGCTATCAAAGTATGCTCAAATGGTATGACAAATTAGCCCCCGTCCAGAATAAACTTATGAAGTATATGAAGAAAGAGCTGGAGGATATGGACGAAACTGAACGCTGGAAGGTTGACGAAGACGAAGAAAACGAGGAAGACAGCGGGATTATATGATACAGTGTTTCGCAATTTCCTTAATTTTTACTTGGAAATTGCCTGTGGAAGCGACTAAGGATAAGTGATTGAGTAATTCATTGCCGAAGCGGAGACTGCTAAGCACTACCCTAATAAATTGAGGGCTAAATATGGATATTTCCACATTTATGCAATAAATCAGTTCTAAAAATCGTCTTTATTTATGTAAAAAACACTGAAAATGGTGGAAAGTAATAGCTTAGCAGACATAATAACCGGCTGTAAAGGGGGTAATGATGAGTGCTTTTCGCAGATTGTGGATATTTATGCAAGCCGTTTATATGGCTATTTTTATCGATTATCCGGCAACAGCAGCGTAAGTGATGACTTGCTGAGCGAGCTATTTGTCAAGTTAGTGGAGAAAATCGGGTCCTATAAAGGCGGCTCTTTTGAAAGCTGGATTTTCAGGATAGCAACTAATATTTTTCATGATTACTTAAGGGGTAAGCAACGACGGAAAAAACTGCTCGATGCCACGAAAAAGCAGCTTAAATCGAAGCCGACAGGAGAGAAAAGGTCCGACGCAGAGATGCTGGACAGGTTGCAGATTCAGCTTAAGAATATGGATACAGATACGAGAGAATTGATAACATTGCGTTTTTATTCGCAATTGAGCTTTAAGGAAATAGCAGAGATGCGGGCCGAGCCGATAGGTACGACGTTGGCAAAGCTGCACAGAGGTCTAAAAAAGCTGCGAGAGATGATGGATATCAGGGGAGAAGGTAAAAATATATGAACAGTCGAAATGAGGAAAATCTGAAGGAGCTGTTCGAGAAATTCGTCGCAAGCGAACAGGCAGAAAAAGCGGTCGAGGATATTCGCAAAGGCGAGCAAATCCTGCGCGACAACCCTGCCCCGCTACCCAGCGATGAGCTTATAGCCGGAATAAAATCTGAAATCGCCATAAGCTTGCTGCACAAAAAGGAAAACGCCATAAGATATACGCTCTACAAGGTTGCTGCTGTGGCGGCGGCAGTTATGGTCCTGACAGCTATCAGTATAAAATTCTTTGAAAAAGGTGAAGAACCTCGGAAAGCTATGTATGCGTCAATAATACCGACGGCGATTTGGGAAAGTGATGATATTGCTGCCGACGATGCAGATTTGGCGATTTTAACTGCTGAAGTTGAGCAGGTTGCAAGTGAGATTTTGAGTCTGCGGATGGGGGGGAACGGCGGCAATGGCCAGAGTACTATAACAGAATTAGAAATAGAGCTGATGGAAATCGAAAGTGATTTTTGGAAAGGATAAAAAATGAAGACGGGTCGCGGAGTCATTATGGTCGTGACGATGGTTATAGTGACAGTATTGAATCTGCCTTGTATAGCAGCACAGAGCAATCAGAGCGATGAAAAAAACATCTGGACTGAGAGGGGACCAAAATGGGGACGAGGGCCAGGACGAGGACATTGGCCGAGAAGGTTCGAACTAACAGATGAGGAAATTGACCGGATTATGAGGAGTTTGAAGGAGAGCGACCCGGAAAAGGCGAAACAATTAGAGAAGCTTCGCACCGAGGACCCGAATAGGTTCCAATTCGAGCTTGGAAGACAGGGCGGTGAGGAATTTCGCGGGATTGTACGCAAGCGGACAGAAAGGTGGTGGCAACAAAAACATGAAGAGTTTCTTCAGTGGCTTCAAAAGAACTATCGCGAGGTAACTAAAGAATTGGAAGGCCTTAAAGAGAAAGATGCAAAATTATATTGGGATAAATTCGGAAGTATCAGCAGAACATACTGGCCCATCTTTGACGCAGAGAAGAGAAATCCTGAATTGGCTGAGGTGCTTAAAGAGGACCTCGAATTGAAGAAAACACGTGATGAGCTTCTTGAAAAAACTAAAAGCACGAAAAGTGATAAGGAAAAGGAGGACCTTATCGAGCAGTTAAAGCAAGTGGTCGGCAGAAGATATGACGTGATAATAAGACGAAAGCAAATCGAATACGAGCGGCTGCTTAAGAGGGTTGAGGAGCTGCAAAAACAGCTTGAAGAAAGTAAGGCGGAGATTGCCAGCTGGCGCGATGAGAAGACAAAAGAAGAAAATATAAAAAATCGCCTTGATGAATTGCTCGGCGGGTATTCGTTTAGATGGGACTAAACTCGTGACTTGTCACTTATATGCAAAAACGAATAAGGCCTTACGGAAAACCCGTAAGGCCTTATTTATAACTTATTTTTTATTTTATCGGCCTATGCAGGAAAATATAACTTGAAAATTAGATGGAATTTTGCTACGATAGTTTAGAGTCCTTAATCCGCCGTACTTCTGGCGGATAAATTTAGTTGTTTCATCGAGTATATTGACAATTCAAAATGAAGGAGGCAGGTAAGTGACATCAGGAAAGAACAAGCAAAGAAAATCGGCAAAAACTGTCTTGCAAAAACTTAAATATTTCTTGTTATTGTGTTTATGGCCCATTCTGGGTTTTTTCGCACTTTTATGGTTTCTCATTCGGGTTATTCCAAAGCCAACACGAGCGACTTATCCCTGTCAAAGGATAGCTTTTCCGCTTGCATCGAGTTTTATTATCTGGCTTTTAGGTTTGTTTGGTTCTGCGGCGGCTTTTCGTAAGGCCAGAAGCAGTCTTTTACGTTCACGTTACCTTGTCGGCTTTTTGTGTATTGTAGTTAGTATTGGCTGTATATGGCTTTCACTGGCGCTGACCGCTGAAAAAAAGGCAGTAGCAGGCGACCCACACCCGGTAAATAGTCCTGTCGGAATTGCCAAAGGTGTTCATCCCGGCCGAGTTGTATGGGCGCACGACCCTAATGCCACCGATTGGGCAGGACCAGGTGAGGGCGATGGGTACTGGTGGGAAAGCGAGCATACGGACCAACAAGTCATTGATACTATGGTGCACAATGCTATATGTGGTCTGGCCGGAGAATCGAAAATCGAAAATGCTTGGGATGCTCTTTTTAGACATTTTAATATCGAAAATGGAAAAGGCGATGTCGGATATCAGGCCGGCGAGAAAATTATGATAAAGGTGAATTTTGTTTATATGATTGCGGTGTGGGGAAATTCCGACCATGACTTTATGGATGGTGACCCCAATTATCCGTTATGCTCACCCCAGATTATACATTCGCTGTTGGACCAATTAGTTAATATAGTCGAGGTAGCCCAATCCGACATCACAATCGGTGACCCAATCTGCATGTGGTGCAATGAGTTCTACGATATGATTCATCCTGACTTTCTGGATGTCCGCTATCTGGATTACTTTGTGTATACCGGTCGAACCAAGGCCCAGAAGGACTACAGCGTTCCATTTTATTGGAGTACATCGGCAGCAGATGGGAAAAATCAGGACTATGTTATGCAATCCTACGTTGATGCCGAGTACCTTATCAATCTGGCCAATCTGAAGGGCCATTACAATCATGCTGGAATCACCGCTTGTGGAAAGAACCATTATGGCTCTCTTCGTTGCCCTGATGCCTATTATGTTTCCAAGGGATATTATGATATGCATTCGGATTGTCCTGATATGGTGCCGGCAAGCGGCAGCTATAGAAATATGGTGGATTTGATGGGGCATGAGCATGTAGGAGGTAAAACATTTCTCTGCATGTTTGATTTCCTGTATAGCGGTAAGCATGCCTTAGGCCCCCCTGACTCTCTTCAGGAACCGCTCAAATGGCAGATGCAGCCTTTCAACGATGATTGGCCTTCGAGTATTTTCGTCTCACAGGATCAGGTAGCTATTGACTCGGTGGGCTTTGACTTTCTTATTACGGAATGGCCGGAGAGCCCAGGCCCGAACTATGCCGGAACTGATGATTATCTCCATGAAGCGGCAGAGGCAAATGACCCGCCTTCGGCAACATTCTATGACCCGGAGAGGGACGGTACACGATTACAAAGTCTTGGCGTGCATGAGCACTGGAATGACCCTAATAACAAGCAGTACTCGCGTAATTTAGGGACCGGCGACGGAATCGAGCTGCTGAAGGTCTCATTGATTTCGGATGGCGACTTCAGTGGCGATGGAAAAGTGAACTTTAAAGACTTTGCAATGCTTTCTCAATACTGGGGCCAAAGCAACGCAACTGTGGACGTGGCACCTATACCCGTTCCCGATGGTGTCGTAGATTTGAAAGACCTCGCCGTTCTATGCGAAAACTGGCTGGAAGGGATTTAGATTTGCGATGGTTCGACTTTGCTCACCACAGGTTTACGATTTAGGATTTTCGATTTCACCGGAAGACAGAAGGCAGAAGACATAAATCAGGAATGGGAATTTTCGATTGACGATTTTACAAGTCACGGCGCTTCTGCTCGGCTTCTGTAGCTTTTTTGAGGATTCTTTTTTCTTTTGGTGTTAAGTTGTGTATGCCTTGTTCGTGAACCTTTCGCAGGATTCTATCGACTTCTATTTGTAAATTACGTTGTTCAGCCATTTTCTTCTGCCATCTGCCGGTTTCAATCTTCAGTTTTAATTTTGTCCGCCAGGATTCCGAGTACGCATAAGCAGCGCCTGCAGCCATACCTGCCAGATGGGCTGCATCTCCGCCGGCATTTGTTCCCCTTGTCAGTACAGCAACAATGTACATACCGGTTAAAACCATTGCTGCGATTCTGATGGGTACTGGAAAAAGAACAAGGATAACTACAAAGTGTGGAAAAAGAATTGCACAGGCAGCCAGCACACCAAGTATAGCACCTGAGGCGCCTACCATAGGTAAGGGGGAAAGAAAATGTACTGCGACAAGCAAGGTGTAAAAAAGCCCCCCCGCTACTCCACAGCCAAGATAGAATGGCAGAAACCTTCTGCTGCCCCACTGGCGTTCAAGTGTTGGGCCAAACATCCATAGAACCCACATATTCAAAAAAATGTGCCAGAAACCTCCATGCAAAAACTGGTAGGTTATTAATCTCCATAGCTGCAAAATCCGAGGCAGGGTAGTGATATCAAGTTGAAACCATGTATAAATAAACTTCTGAAGAGGCGGAACAATGGCCGAGACAAAGAATGCCGCTATATTGATAATCAGCAACCATTTGACCACAGGTGTAACCTTCGGAAAGCCAAAGCGCATCTGCGGTGCATGGCGGAACTTGGACTGAAAATCTGCCTGAGTATAATCTCTATCGTATAGCCCCATTTGTCTCGTATCTTATATTTCGTATCTCAACAATCACTCGTTTATTGTCTGTACGTTATTTCGGCTGTTGTGTTTTTATTCTTTGAAATATGAGCGTAAGAATAAGGCCGAAAATTATCATATAAATACCGATATTTTGGGAGACGGTTGCCCCTTTGTAGATTGCCCACCAGCCGTACTCAAAGGGATTGTCATCTCGTAGAAACTCGATAAAGAATCGGGTAATGCCGTAAACAATAAACATCAGGCCAAATGTGCTGCCGGGTTTGGCAAGAAGTTTGTTGGGTTTTGTCGATTTCATGGTTTTTTGTGCCCTTTTCCAGAAAGAATAAAGGATGAGGCACAAAACAGCACCAGAGGCAGATGAGTAAAGTTCTGTGGGGTGGACCGGCAGGCAGCGGAGCTGGTCGTTTTCTTTTAGTGCTTGTTGTTGCCGCAGGCTCAGCTCTTCATAAGATTTCAATTTCTTGGTTTGGCCATGCGGGTTGGCATAGAGATTAAAGAAATCGTCAGGCAGTTTCATTTGTGGTTCAGCGCGGTTCCGGGCCGGATTCGGTTGTACTTGGCTTAGGTAAGCAAATGAACCGTACGGAAAACGCACGGCCCAGGGTAGCTCCGTTGGCTTGCCGAAGCAGCAGCCATTTAAGAAGCAGCCGATTCTGCCGAAGAAAAGCGCCAGCATCAGCCCCATGGCGAGGATATCGAGATACTTGCGTATGGGGAGCTTGTGATACCAGAGGTAGAAAAAGATGACAGTGATGGCCATGAGGACGCCACCTAAAAGCTCGAGCCCGCCCTGCCAGATATAAAAGACCTCGATGAGCCGTCCTTCGAACTCCTCGAAATAGTGAATCACATAAAACAGCCTTGCTCCTGCTACCCCGGCTATCAAAGAATAGAGAGCGGCGTTTGTAATATACTGAGGATTTGGTGTTATGTCGCGGCTGAGACGTCTTATGATAAAGACGGCTGAAAGGAAACCGATGACCATCATCAGGCCATAGCTTTTTAGGGTCAAGTGAACAAGAGGTAACTCGAAAAGTTCAGGATGCATTTGTTTTGTGTCTCGTGTAACGAGCTCCTATTTGCTGTCCTTTATTTTGTTATTTTCGTCAAGTACAATCACCTTTGGTTTGCATTTTACCGCTTCTTCAGGAGTAAAATAAGCAAAGTTAAGAATGATGATTATATCTTTTGGTTTAACCAGATGGGCTGCCGCACCAAGAACGATAACTTTGCCGGAGTTGGCTTCTTCAGGAATTGCATATGTTTCAACTCGGCTGCCGTTATTTAAGTCGGCAATTAAAACCATCTCGTAAGGCATGATGCCGGCCGCTTCCATCAGCGCCGAGTCTATGGCGATACTTCCGGGATAATGCAGCTTCGTCTCGGTAACCCTTGCTCGATGCAATTTGCCTTTTAATATTTTTACAAACATCTTTCGTCGCTCGTGATTCGTGTCCCGTGTATCGTATTTCGATACATTGGGATACTTCTATATATTCGTCAAAGATTATACATTTTTAATTGCTTTTGTCTATCAAAATATTGTCGATAAGGCGGGCGGGGCCGATTTTGGCGGCAATGGCGATGAGGACTTTCCCTGCAATTTGGTTGATGTTTTGGAGCGTTTCAGCGTCTACGATGCTGATATATTCAATCTTTATCGATGGAACCTGTTGTAGGATTTTCTGCATTTCACCGATGATTTTTTTTGTGTCTGCGATACCATCATCGATTAACTCTTTGCATTTCTGGAGGGATTTGTAGATTAGGGTTGCATCTTTTTTCTGCTGTTCCGAGAGATATTGATTTCTACTGCTGACGGCCAAGCCGTTTGCTTCACGAACCGTAGGGCAGATTTCGATTTCCACCGGCATATTCAAATCGGCGACCATTCGCCTAATAACGATTGCCTGCTGGGCATCCTTCTGGCCGAAGTAAGCAATGTCAGCGGCAATGATATTAAATAGCTTTGCGCAAACGGTGGTTACTCCACGGAAGTGGCCCGGCCGTGACCGGCCGCAGAGCGGTTCGGTCAGTTTTTCGACGTTGACCCAGGTAAGGTTTTCAGCAGCGTACATTTCTTTCGGCGTAGGATTAAAAATAAGGTCAACGCCGTATTCCTCGCAGATTTTCAAATCTGCCTCGGTGGGTCGAGGATATTTCTCAAAGTCTTCGCCGGGTTCGAACTGGGTAGGATTGACGAAGATACTGACGACGATGTAATCGCAGTCTTTTGCCGCCCTTTCGATTAATGATATATGGCCGATATGCAGCGCCCCCATTGTCGGAACGAATCCGATTTTTTTGCCTTCGCTTCGTGCGGTCTTTATATGCCTTCTGGTTTCTTCGATTGTTTTAGCGATTTCCATTTTCCGTTTTTATGTAATATTGTAGTTGATTTGCGAGATTCTGCAAATCTTCGTTCTTTCTGCAATCGAAATGTGACGCTGATAATCGAATTACAGGGCAGGTTTTCCAGTCAGCAAAGAGCTGTTGGTAGCCAGAATCCAGCTCCTGTAAAAATCTCAGCTCAATTTTTTGCTCGTAAGGACGGTTGCGTTTGTGTATACGTTCAAGGCAACTTTGAGCAGAATCGGTTAGATATACTACCAAGATTGGCTGGGTAACCTCTAACCTGAAAGGCCGGTACACCTTTTCATATAAAATTAGCTGCTCGGCACTCAGCAAACGCCGGGCATAAATAAGCTCTTTTTCGAAAACATAATCGGTTATAGCGATTTGGCCGGGTGTTAATTCGTTGGGATTTAACTGGGCTATTCTGCTGGTAAGAAAATATAATTGAGAATCCAGGGCCAATTCTTTCTCTCCGGCGTAAACCTGTGGAAGATATGGATTTTTGTCGTATGCCTCAAAGATGCACTTGCAGTTGAGTAAACCGGAAAGCTTCTTTGCGAGAGTAGTTTTTCCCACGCCGATGATTCCTGCAATGCTCACTAATTGAGAAATATCCGGATTAAGGACAAAATCTTGGCCGTTTAACCGCTCAGCTAACACGCTGACAGGTTCTTTTATAACAGGATGAAGCAAATTACCATTTAGCTGGCAAAGACCCTTTAGGACAAAGGAGCGAAGGTGCATCTGCAGATGCGGAACGATTAAGTCAGCGTGATTTATCACATTTTCGCCGAAGAGCAGAAGGTCCAAATCGATAATTCGGGATGCCCATTTTTCCTTTTTTTCTCTGCCGAGCGAGCTTTCGACTTCGAGCATTTTCTTGAGCAAATCTTCCGGACTTAATGTGGTCTTTAATTCCACAACGGCGTTTAAGTACTTCGGCTGTTCCATTTGGGCAAGCGGAGCAGTTTCGATAATGTCACTTACACGGCTAAGCTCGATGTGCTCCTTATCAGCAAGAAGTTTAATAGCGCTATCGATATGCCCTTTTCTATTGCCAAGGTTGCTGCCGAGACCGATATATGCCGTTAATGGGTCAATCATAAGAAGTTTAAAACTTAAAAGTCAAAGTGGAAAACCATAACTTAAAATTTAAAACTTTTAACTTTTTCGCTATGGTTTTGGGGTTTTTGTTTTACATTTTACACTTTTTTGAAGCGTTGCAGTGCCTCTTTGACATCAGCCGGTTTTGCAAAGGCCGAAAGCCGCAAATATCCTTCGCCCGATGGTCCAAAACCGGAACCCGGTGTGCTGACAACGTTGGCCTTTGTGAGCAGCCGGTCGAAGAAATCCCACGAGCTTGAGCCATCCGGTGTTTTTAGCCAGATATATGGAGCATTTATCCCGCCATAAACCTCGTAGCCGAGCTTAGTCAGCGAATCGCAAATCAATCTTGCATTGGACAAATATATGTCGATGATTTTCTTCGTTTGTTTTTTCCCTTCGGCGGTATAGATTGCCGCTGCACCTTTCTGCGAAATATAGGAAGCACCGTTGAATTTCGTACAGTGTCGTCTGTGCCATAAGGGATTAACCTCAATCGCCCTTCCGTCTTTTGTAAAAGCCTTTAGTTGCTTTGGTACGACGGTAAATGCGCATCTTACGCCGGTAAAGCCGGCTGTTTTGGAGAAGCTGCGAAACTCAATCGCCACATCTTTCGCTCCATCGATTTCATAGATTGAGTGTGGAATATCCACATCCGTGATGAACGATTCGTATGCGGCGTCGAAAAGGATTATCGCTCTATTATCACGGGCGAATTTTACCCACTTGCTGAGAGTTTCTTTGGTAGCGACTGCACCTGTTGGATTGTTCGGAAAGCAAAGATAAATAATATCCGCTTGCCTCGTGGGTAAATCCGGCACGAAGTTGTTCTCCGCCGTGCAGGGCATATAGACAATTTTTGCATATTGGCCTGCATCATTGGCCGGGCCTGTCCTGCCGGCCATTACATTGGAATCGACGTAGACGGGATAGCTCGGGTCGGTTATGGCGATGATGTTTTCCGTGCCGAATATCTCCTGGATATTGCCGGTATCGCATTTTGAGCCGTCACTGATAAAGACCTCGCTCGATTCTATATCGACGCCACGGGACTTGTAATCATTTTCGATTATGGCGTTGATTAGAAAGTCATATCCCTGTTCCGGCCCATAGCCGTGCAGGGTATCTTCTTTGGCCTGGTCGTCAACTGCCTTTTTCATCGCGGATATTACCGCCGGCGGCAGCGGCTGGGTAACGTCGCCAATGCCTAAGCTGATTATCTTTGCAGCCGGATTTTTCTCTTTGTGGGTGCGGATTCGCCTTGTTATTTCAGGGAAAAGATAACCTGCCTTTAATTTCAGGAAATTTTCGTTAATCGTAGCCATACCAAAACCTCAAATAACGTTAGAATCGAACGATTTTAGTGCGTGCAGGCGTTTACGTCAAGGATTTTAGATTTGCTTAGCCCTGCCGCTTGCGGCAGGGGTTCTCTATCTTCCGCCCTCCGTCGTCCGTTACCCCAGCCATGTCGGCCCGAAGGTTATATCAACCTTCATCGGGACATCGAGCTTTATGGCGGTCGTCATTTCTTTGGCAATCCATTTGGAATGTTTTTCTACTTGTGTTTTAGGTAATTCAAAGACAAGCTCATCGTGAACCTGCAGGATAAGTTTTACCGGCAGATTTTCTTCTTCGATTTTCCTCTGGATATTGAGCATAGCGACTTTAATCAAATCGGCGGCGGAGCCCTGGACGACGGTGTTGATTGCAAGTCGGCGGGCCTGGGCACGTTTATTGGCATTTTTGGCGATAAGATTGTAGATTCTTCGCCTGCGGTGCAGAATGGTCTCGGCGTAGCCGGTGCGCTTCGCATTTTCCACACAATCATCCATAAATTTGCGGATAGAGCTGTATCGGGCGAAATAATCGTCAATGAACTTCTTCGCCTCGGCTTGGCTTATACCGGCGGAACGTGACAACCCGAATGCACCCTGGCCGTAGATGATGCCGAAGTTGACCGCCTTGCAGCTTGAGCGCATCTTATCTGTTACTTCTTCGATGGGTACGCTATAAATCTGTGAAGCAACGAAGCGATGGATGTCCTGGTCGGCGGCGAAGGCGGCGGCTAAGGCCTTGTCTTTTGAAAAATGCGCCAGCAGGCGCAGCTCGATTTGCGAGTAATCTGCGCTTAAGATGCAGTCGGTTTTGTTTTTCGGGACAAAGGCCGAGCGGATTTTTCGGCCGAGCTTGGTGCGGATGGGGATATTCTGCAGGTTCGGGTTGCTGGAGCTGAGCCGCCCTGTTGCGGTTACGGTCTGGTTAAAGGATGCGTGAACTCGGCCGGTTCTACGGTTAATGAGCAGGCCGAGCTTATCAACATAGGTATTTTTTAGCTTGCTGACCAACCGGTATTCAATGATTAGCGGTATTATTGCGTGCTCATCGGCAAGTTGTTCGAGGACCCCGGCGTTGGTACTTCGGCCTGCCTTTCCGGTGCGGATTGATTCGAGCCCGAGCTTATCGAAAAGCACCTCGGCAAGCTGCTTCGGAGAGTCGATATTGAAAA